>CAJOOV010000078.1 GCA_905236265.1 uncultured Oscillospiraceae bacterium
AAAAATTCGGAGAGGGATTTTTGCGTCAATTCACCAGAAAACAGGCAGCAAGGTCATAGGTGTCATAGTCTCCCGGCCCCCGGAAGTCATCCACCTGCTTCCGCAAACGGTAGGTGCCGGGGGGCAATTCCCCGTAAAGCCACGACCAGTCAATGGAGTCTGTGGTGTTGCCCTCCACATCAATCAAATGGGCAATGTCGTGAAAGGCGGCGTTTTCCACCCCATAAGGCACTTCCACCCAGACGCCGTCAATCTCCTGCTCCAGCGTGAAGCCGTCCCCATATTGCAGTTCGCCACTGGCCGCTTCCGGGTCATACAGATTCCAATTCAGCACGGCGCCGGCGGGGGAGATGTCTGTCAGGGACAGCAGCAGGCCAATTTCCTCTGCCTCTGCCTCTGGCGTATAGTATCCGATACACCCGGAGCGCTGCTCCCGGTCAAAGGCAATGGTATCCAGAATCTCCATGGCAGTCTGCTGCTGAGCCTCGTCCCAGAGGAAATCTCCGTCGCTGACACGACTTGCCACGATGCCCTCCAAATCCCCCTGCCATGACACAAAGTCCCAGTAGGGAAGATCGTCATAGGTGCCAATCCATGCGGCTTCTCCTGCGAGAGTGACCTCCTCCTGAGAAAGCCCGGTGCCGCAGACCCCAAAGCTCTGGCAGTAGCCCACCTGAATCCAGCCCTGCGCCCCCGGCGGACGGAACTGAATCCCGTAAACACAGGTGCGCAAATCGTCATTGTCCGCCTCCAACAGCTCATACTCCCACCCTTCAGCGGGGACAAGGGACAATGTGCCGTAAGGTCCGGCGAGGGAAACCCGCTCTCCCTGCGTTACAGTCAAATCCTCCGGCATATCCGTCTCCGGCCTTGCGGCGGGGGCTGGGGGAGCGTTTTCCGATTCACGATTCTCCCCACGCTCTCCCTTCGCCCCGCAGCCTGTCAGCATGAGCAGGGCAAGCAAAACGGCAAACCATCGTCTCATAGCAATCCCTCCTTTGTACTGCTGCTCTTTATACGCATGGGAGGGACAAAATGTGGCAGGGGAGAGGGGGAGAAAATCACTGCCACTTTTGAATGAGCGCCAAGAGCTGGTCGGTAAACTTGGCCAAATCCTTGTTGGTGCCGCCCTTGTTCTTCTGGATGACCAGCTCAAGCTGCCGTCCGGCCTCCTCCAGCTTGCGATAGGCGGGAGAGCCTGCCTGCCACTTGCTGGCCTTTTTCTTCGGCATTTCCAGACCGTCCACCAGCTTCACGCCTCTGGCAAGGTCATACTCCTCCTGAAACAGCGGTGCGTGGGCGGAGTAGCCCAGCCGCCGCAGCTCGGCGGCAAAGGACTCGGAGATATAGCCCTCTCCGTGAACCACAAAGATTTCCGTGGGCTTGGGGGCATCAAACTGCTGCGCCCATGCGATCAGGTGGTCGTGGTCAGCGTGGGAGCTGAGCCCCATGAAGTTGACGATTCTGGCATTCACCGTCACATCCTCTCCAAAGAGCCGGACGTACTTTTTCCCCTCCACGAGAGAGCGCCCCAGCGTTCCGGGCGCCTGAAAGCCCACAAAGAGGACGGTGCATTCCGGTCTCCAAAGGTTGTGCTTGAGGTGGTGGCGGATCCGTCCGGCATCACACATACCGGCGGCGGAGATAATGACCTTTGGCGTGGGGTCTTCGTTGAGCTGTCTCGACTCGTCGCTGGTGGTGGTGATTCTCAGATCGTCCAAATGGAAGTAGTGATCTCCCCGCTGAAGAATTGCAATGGCGTCGTCGTCCAGATACCCGGTGAGATCCCCGGAGAAGATTCTGGTGGCCTCGGCTGCAAGAGGGGAGTCCACCACTACGGTGAAATGGGGCAGGCTCTTCACCAGACCCTGCTCCTTCACCTCCCGGAGGAAGTAGAGCAGCTCCTGCGTCCGTCCCACGGCAAAGGCAGGGATGACCACATTGCCGCCCCGGCGGAAGGTCTCGTCCAGAATTGCGGCAAGCTCCCCTGTATAGCTCACGGGCGGCTCGTGGTTCCTGTCGCCGTAGGTGGACTCCATCACCACATAGTCCGCATCATACACCGGCTGGGGGTCTCTGATGATGGGCTGGTTATAGTTGCCGATGTCCCCGGAGAACACCAGCTTTTTCTCCACGCCGTCCTCATTCACCCAAAGCTCGATATAGGAGCTGCCCAGCAAATGCCCCGCATCCACAAGGCGGAAGGAAATGCCGGGGCAAAGCTCCACCTTTTCCCCATAGGAAACGGGGTGGAGCAGCTCAATGGCGGCCTCAGCGTCCCGGAGGGTGTAAAGCGGCTCCACCGGCGCTCTGCCTGCACGGCTGCCCTTCCGGTTCTCCCACGCCGCATCGGATTCCTGAATGTGGGCGGAGTCACGAAGCATAATGTCCATCAGCTTACAGGACATGCCGCTGGAATAGATCGGCCCGGAGAAACCCTCCTTTACCAGCAGGGGCAGCCGCCCGGAGTGGTCAATGTGGGCATGGGTCACAATTACATAGTCAATCAGGGAGGCGGCAAAGGGCAGGTGGTGATTGTCCAGTTCCTCCCGTCCCTGCTGCAGGCCGCAGTCGATGAGGATATGGCGGCCATTTGCGCTGACGCAGTGGCAGGAGCCTGTCACCGCATGGGCGGCGCCGTAGAAACACAGCTTCACAGTATCACGCCTTTCTATTCTGTCAAGACTTATAGAATAGTTATTTCGATAATGATAGATTAGTATATTTTCCCGGAAAAGTCAAGTATCTTCCGGATAAGACGGACATAGAATTGTGAAAAACGGATTGCAGGGAGGGAGAGCCATGCTGGAGCGTCTGAGCCGTGTGCTCTGGGGAGCGCCGACGGTCATTCTCTTTCTGTCCACGGGACTCTATTTTTCCCTGAAAACCGGGTTTTACCAGTGCTTTCGTGCCGGGACATGGTGGAGGGAGACGGCGGGCAGGATACTCCGGCCACAGGCGCAGGGGACAGGACTGACCCCCTTGGAGACGCTCTCCACCGCCCTTGCCGCAACCATCGGCACCGGCTCCATAGCAGGCGTGGCAACGGCCATCTCCGGGGGAGGAGCCGGGGCTTTGTTTTGGATGTGGGTCTCCGGGGTGCTGGCAATGATGACCGGCTGGGCGGAGAAGGTGCTGTCCATCGCCCTGCGAAAAAAGACAGCGCAGGGCTGGACGGGCGGCCCCTGCCTCTGGCTGAGGGAGAAGGGCTGCCTGTTCCTTGCCCGGATGTTTGCCCTTTGCACCGTGCTTGCCTCCCTTGGCATGGGTGATCTGGTGCAGACCCATTCTATGGCGCAGGCTGCGGCGCATGTGTGGGGCGTGCCTGCCCCGGCGGTTGGTATCGCCTCGGCGGTGGTGACGGCTGTGATCCTGTCCGGGGGGCTGAAGCGTCTGGGTCAGGTGAGCAGCGCACTGGTTCCCGTGATGAGCCTGCTGTATCTGGCAGGGGGATTCTGGGTAATTGCCGCCCACGCCTCCCGCCTGCCTTCCGTTTTGGGGGCAATCATCAGCAGCGCTCTCAGCAGACAGGCCATTGCCACCGGCGGGGCGGCTGCGGCGCTGCAGTACGGTCTTGCACGGGGCGTCATCTCCAACGAGGCGGGACTTGGCTCTACGCCCATGGTTCACTGTCAGAGTGCCAACACCCACCCGGCGCAGGAAGGGAACTGGGGCATCTTCGAGGTCTTTTTCTCCACCATGGTGATCTGTACGGTCACCGGGCTTGCCATACTCACCTCAGGGGCTTCAGGCGGCGGCTCGGCACAGACGGCAGCGGCGTTTTCCACGGTTCTGGGCGGCTGGGGAGAGGGGTTGATCGCCCTATGCCTGCTGCTCTTCGGAGGCTCCAGCCTGCTGGGCTGGAGCTGGTACGGCGCATCCGCCCTGCGGGAACTGGCAGGGGAGCGGTGGGTTGCCCTTTATTATGCCCTGTTTCTGCTCCTTGCCGTTTTGGGCAGCGGCATGAAGTCGGAGACAGTCTGGCTGTTCTCCGACTGCTGCAACGCCCTGATGGCATGGCCAAGCCTGCTATCCCTCTGGCTGTGGCGGCGGGAGATTCTTGCGTGGGGGAGGGGAAGGTGATACAATTAAAGACAAGGGGGTATGGTTATGGAGGAAAACAGCCTTCGTCAGCGGGTGCTGGACTATGCGGCGCAGACCTATCAGACTCAGCCGGAATACCTTTGGAGCAGGCTTCCAACCTTTGCAGTCCTGCGCCATGAGGAAAACCGGAAGTGGTACGCACTTGTGGCAGCGGCGCCCCGCAGCGCTCTGGGGCTGTCAGGCGGGGGAGAGGTGCCTGTCCTGAACGTGAAGTGCGCTCCGGCGCTGATGGATGCCCTGTTGCGCCAGAGGGGCTACTATCCCGGCTATCACATGAATAAGGGGAGCTGGCTCACTGTTTTGCTGGACGGCAGTGTGGCAATTGAGGAGATTCTGCCCCTGATTGACCTGAGCTATCAGGCGACAGAGCGAATAATCACACCCCGCAGGGGCAAAAAACTCCCTCCCGAGGCATAGAGCGCCGGGAGGGAGTGGTATTGCTGTGATTACTTGGTCAGTGTCTCAACCTTGATTAGGTTGGTGTTTCCGCTGCGTCCATCGGTCATGCCGCCGGTAATGACAACAGTGTCGCCTTTTCCCGCAAAGCCGGTCTGACGGGCAACCACAACAGCGTGATAAAACAGCACGTCAGTGGAAAAGAACTCCTCCACCAAGGCAGGGCGCACGTTCCAGCTCAGTGCAAGCTGGCGATATGCCTTCTCGCTGGTGGTCATTCCCACAATGGGCATGGGGGGACGGAAACGGCACACCATGCGGGCAGTGGTGCCGGTGCGGGTGGTGGAGACGATGCACTTTGCGTCCGTATCAATGGCAAGCTGAACCGTAGAATGGCTGAGTGCGTCATTCAGGTTTTTCAGCTTGAACTGCTGTTCCTTGAAGCGGCGCTTATAGTGGATGTGGTTCTCTGTCTCCTCTGCAATGGAGGCCATTGCCCGAACCGTCTCCACAGGATACTTGCCTGCGGCAGTCTCTCCGGAGAGCATCACGGCGCTGGTGCCGTCATAGACGGCATTTGCCACGTCGGAGATCTCCGCACGGGTGGGACGGGGACGGTTAATCATGCTCTCCAGCATCTCCGTAGCGGTGACGGCCAGACCGCCTCTCAGACGGCACATGGTAATGAGCTGCTTCTGAATGGCGGGCAGCTCCGTGTAGGGAATCTCCACGCCCAGATCACCACGGGCTACCATCAGTCCCTCGCAGTATTCCAGAATCTCCGGGGCGTTGTCCACTCCGGCACGGTTCTCGATCTTGGCGATCATCTGAATCTCCCGTCCGCCGTTGGCATCCAAAAACTCCCGCACATCCTTCACGTCCTGGGGTGTGGAGACAAAGGAGCAGGCGATAAAGTCCACATCGTTCTGAATGCCGAAGAGAAGGTCGGACTTGTCCTGTTCCGAGAGATAGACCTGCTTGAGCACCTTGTTGGGGAAGCTCATGCTCTTTCTGTCGGAGAGCTCACCGCCGATGACGGTGACGCAGTTCAGCTCCGTGTCGCTCTTGCTCTCCACCTGAAACTTCACCAGTCCGTCATTCACCAAAATGGTGTCTCCCACGTCCAGATCGTTCACCAGTCCCTTATAGGAAACGCTGACCCTGTTCTGGTCGCCCTCTACTGCGTCAACGGTAAAGACAAAGGGCTCCCCGTCCCTGACGGTGATTCTGTGCTGGGCAAAGGTGCCAATGCGGAATTCCGGCCCCTTTGTGTCCAGAAGGATGGGGATGGGCTGGTGCAGCTTTTCCCGAACCCGCTTAATCAGGTCAATGTTCACCTGATGCTCCTCGTGGGTGCCGTGGGAAAAGTTGAGACGGGCGACGTTCATGCCGGCCTGAATCATGCCGGTGAGGGTTTCCTCGTTGCGGCAGGCAGGGCCGATGGTACAGATGATTTTTGTCCTTTTCATGTAGCAGTCATCCTTTCAGGGGTAGTATGGGTTCAGCGGAAGGGATGGATTCCATATCAGGAGAATTGTACCACAGCCGCTCAAAAAAAACAATTGAAATCCCAGCAGAAACCTCATGACAACATGGAAGAATGACACAATTCCATGTTGACTTTTTTCTTCGCTCATGTTATCTTGTCTACAGGCTGTGCGACTGACGGAAGTGGACGTGAACCACAGGGAGCACAGCGGTGAAAAAGCCGACCGTCTGGGCTGAGTGCCGGATGTGTGCGGCCTTTTTTATTGGGACAAATCATTGAGGAGGTTCATCCATGAAGACAGATATTGAGATCGCGCAGGCTGCTGAGATGCTGCCCATCCGCCGGATTGCGGAACAACTGGGCATCCGGGAGGAGGAGCTGGAGCCCTACGGACGCTATAAGGCAAAGCTGAACCTGAACCGGGTCAGGGAGATGCCCCGCAAGGGCAAGCTGATTCTGGTCACGGCGATCTCCCCCACGCCTGCTGGCGAGGGGAAAACCACAACCAGCGTGGGACTGGCAGATGCCCTCCACCGTCTTGACCGTCAGGTTGTCCTCGCCCTGAGAGAGCCGTCACTGGGGCCTGTCTTCGGCATCAAGGGCGGGGCGGCAGGAGGCGGCTATGCCCAAGTGGTGCCTATGGAGGACATCAACCTCCACTTTACCGGAGACTTCCACGCCATCGGAGCCGCCAACAATCTGCTTGCGGCCATGCTGGACAACCATATTCAGCAGGGAAATGCGCTGGGCATTGACGTGAAGAATATCACATGGAAGCGCTGTGTTGACATGAACGACCGGCAGCTTCGCAGTATCGTCTGCGGTCTGGGCGGACGGATGAACGGCGTACCCCGTGAGGACGGGTTCGACATCACTGTGGCCAGCGAGGTCATGGCAGCGCTGTGTCTTGCCTCCGACCTGATGGATCTAAAACAGAGACTGAGCGAGATTATCGTGGGCTATAACTACGCCGGAGCGCCGGTGACGGCAGGTGATTTGAAGGCGGCAGGCGCAATGACAGCTCTTTTGAAGGACGCCATTGCCCCCAATCTGGTGCAGACGCTGGAGCATACCCCTGCCCTGATTCACGGCGGCCCCTTTGCCAATATCGCCCATGGCTGCAACTCTCTTGCCGCCACGGATGCGGCGCTGCGTCTGGGTGATTACGTTGTCACAGAGGCAGGCTTTGGCGCCGATCTGGGTGCGGAGAAGTTTTTGGACATCAAGTGCCGTGCAGGCGGCCTGACGCCGGATGCCGTGGTCATCGTCGCCACTGTCCGGGCGTTGAAATACCACGGCGGCGTGCCCAAGGGAGAGCTGACCACGGAGAACCTGTCTGCGCTGGAGAGGGGACTGCCCAACCTGCTGCAGCACGTTGAGAATATCACACAGGTCTATCATCTGCCCGCTGTGGTGGCTATCAACCGTTTCTCCTGTGACACGGAGGCAGAGCTGGACATGATCCGCACGGCCTGCGGCAGGTACGGCGTCAACGTAGCCCTCAGCGAGGTCTGGGGAAAGGGCGGCGAAGGCGGCGTAGCGCTGGCAGAGGAGGTGCTCCGTGTCATCGGCACGGGGGAGGGCAGCTTTACCCCCTCCTATCCGCTGGAGCTGCCTCTGCGGGAGAAGATCGAGACAGTGGCAAGGCGCATCTACCATGCCGACGGCGTGACCTTCCTCCCTGCGGCGGAGAAGGAGCTGAAGCGGCTGGAGGAGATGGGCTTCGGCTCGCTGCCCATCTGTGTGGCAAAGACCCAGTATTCCTTCTCCGACGACCCCGCCCTGCTGGGTGCGCCCAAGGGCTTCTCCATCACGGTTCGCCGGGTGAAGGTCTGCGCAGGAGCCAGATTTGTGGTGGTCTACACCGGAGAGATTATGACCATGCCGGGTCTGCCCAAGGCGCCCGCCGCCGAGCGGATTGATGTGGACGAAAAGGGCGTTATCACCGGACTGTTCTGATGGATAAACCTGTTGCGGCAGAATAACAACGCTCCCTGTACAAATAAACGTACAGGGAGCGCTGTTTTATCGTCTGATTCCCTCCTGACAGAGCAGGTCAGCGAGAAAAGCATGTACCACTTGGGGAAGCTGTTCCAGATCACAGTCATTGTGAAACTCGTAGTCGTAATCAAACGCCTCCGCCTCATCATCAGCGGCGTTTCCGTATGTAGTCTGCCCCAGATGCTTGGAGCGTATCAGAAGGGTTGCCTTCTTTCCGTCCACACGGCGGAGGAAATCCTGAATCTGATCAGCCTCCCGGATATGGACGAAGAGAATCAGCTGCTTTTCGTCCTCCAGGAACTCTTGGTAGCGCCGCTCCAGATAGAAGTTGGGATAACCGTTGTACTCCGCAAGAAGCCGTTTCAGGCTGGCAAGAAACCGCCTTGCCTTCAAATCCTTTTCGCCATCCCAGCCGCACTGGCGGGCAATGACTTTCACGGGAGTGATGGCGGAGACAGTCCTTACGGGATAAAACTGGGCAGCCGTTTTACAGAACGTGTCTTTCCCTACGCCGCCCTTGCCGTTGATTACAATGACCAGTTTCTGCTGTTTCATACTCACATCTCCTGTCTAAGCCTGATGAACTCCGGCCGGAAGAGCGTCAACTCTCTGCCGGAGAGCACCGTCAGAATTGGGAAGGAACGAGACGAGATTACACGTCCAGATGCCAGATGTCTCTGTTATACTCTGCAATCGTCCGGTCAGAGGAGAAGAACCCTGCCATGGCGATATTGACGCCGCACTTCTTCGCCCATGCAAGACGATCCTCATAATCGTCATAGGCCTTTTCTCGCTTGACCAGATAGCTGTCAAAATCGGGGAAGGTCATAAACCAGTCCTTGTTCAGCAGCTCCTGATACAGACGGTTCAGCCGCTTTTCGTCGCCCACAGCCGTCATAGCCTTGCCGATGAGGAAGTCTACCGCATCGTGGATGAAGGTGTTCTGGTCATACCACTTTTTGGAGACATAGCTCTTTTTGGCATAGGCCTCGATCACCTCATCGGCACTCTGGCCGAACACATAGATATTCTCATCACCCACAAGCTGATGAATCTCCACGTTTGCCCCGTCCTCGGTGCCCAGCGTGACAGCGCCGTTGAGCATGAACTTCATGTTGCCGGTGCCGCTGGCCTCCTTGGAGGCGAGGGAGATCTGCTCAGACAGATCACAGGCGGGAATCAGCTTTTCTGCGGCGGTGACATTGTAGTTCTCAATCATGACCACCTGCAAATAGGGGCTTACATCGGCATCATTGGCGATGATCTCCTGCAGGCAGAGGATAGCGTGGATAATATCCTGCGCAATGATGTAGGCGGGGGCCGCCTTTGCGCCGAAGAGAACGGTGATTTTCCGCTTGGGACGGTAGCCTGCCTTGATGCACTGATAGGCATGAATGGCCCACAGCAGGTTCAGCTGCTGGCGCTTATACTCATGCAGGCGCTTGGACTGTACGTCAAAGATAGAGTCCGGGTCAATTTCAATGCCCTGCTCCCGCTTCAGCCATGCGGCAAACTGCTGCTTTTTCGTCTGCTTAATGGCAATCAAATCACGAAGCACCTGTTCATCCTCAAGGAAGGGCTTGAACGCCTCCAGCTTTGAGGTATCCTTCAAAAACCCGTCCCCGATCTTGCTCACCAGATATGCCGTCAGCTCCGGGTTGCAGCTCATCAGCCAGCGCCGGGGGGTAATGCCGTTGGTCTTATTATTAAACTTCTCAGGATAGAGCTTGTAGAACTCGTTCAGCTCGCTCTTTTTCAGAATCTCCGTGTGGAGATGGGCCACGCCGTTGACGGAGATGCCGTAGTGAATGTCCATGTGCGCCATATGCACCCGGTCATCACGGTCGATGATGGCCACTTTGTCCGCTGTCTCACCGGGGAGTTTGCGGCGGATGCGGTCATCCAGAATCTCAATGATGGGGCAAAGCTGGGGCACGATCTCCTTCAGGTAGGACAACGGCCATTTTTCCAGCGCCTCGGCAAGAATGGTGTGGTTGGTGTAGGCGCAGCACTTGGAGGCGACTTCAATGGCGGTGTCCAGACTCAGCCCCCGCTCCATGAGCTGGCGAATCAGCTCAGGAATCACCATGGAGGGGTGGGTGTCGTTGATCTGAATGACGGCATAGTCGTCCAGATCGGTGAGCACACAGCCCCGCTCCACCGCCTCGTCCAGAATCAGGTGGGCGGCGTTGCAGACCATGAAATACTGCTGGTAAATGCGCAGCTTCCGTCCGTCGTCATCGGAATCGTCCGGGTAGAGGAAGAGGGTCAGGTTCCTGTCTATAGCAGTCTTGTCAAAGCTGATGCCCTCGGTAACAAGGGAATCATCCACGCTGTCCAGATCGAACAGGTGCAGCCGATTGGTGCGCCCCTCGTATCCCGTCACCAGCAGGTCATACAGGGTAGAGGTATAGGTTTTGCCGCCCATGGTCACGTCATAGTGACGCTGGGAGCGAATCAACCAGCTGTCGTCGGTGAGCCACACGTCCGGGCGAACCTGCTGGGCATTGTGTTCAAAATACTGCCGGAACAGTCCGAAGTGGTAATTCAGCCCCACGCCGTCGCCGTTCAGGTTCAGGGTAGCGATAGAGTCCAGAAAGCAGGCGGCAAGGCGGCCAAGACCGCCGTTGCCCAGAGAGGGCTCGGTCTCCAGCTCCTCAATCTCGCCTATATGCTTGCCGTTTTCCTCCAAAAGACGGGCGACATCCTGATAGATACCCAGATTGATGAGGTTGTTGGAGAGGAGCTTGCCGATGAGAAATTCAGCGGATATATAGTAGAGCTTCCGCCTGCCCTCCTGCGTCTGCCGTCCCTCGGCCATAGACTGGGACAGCTTCAGCAGTGCGTCATACACCTGACGGTCACCGGCCTCGGCTATGCTGCAGCCCAGCAGAGCGGTAAGCCGGGAAGATAGCTCGGCGGTATTTGTTGCGTTGTCAAACATGGTCGAACCTCCAGATTTGTTGTCTGTCACAGCATCGCATATCATCACTGCCCCGGCGGGACAAACCCGCACAGGAGGATGTGTATGATTCGATGAGAAGTGCTCCCGTTCGGGACACTTCTACCTATTATAACCTATTTGTCAAGTGTCTGGACAGTCTTTTTGGGAAAAGAATGGAAACGCAGGGACAAAAATAGAAATAAATCTGCATGGGAAAAGGAAAATGAGGGTTGTACAGAAGAAGCAAAGGTGTTACAATAAAGTGCTTTCTGCGCTCTCGGCTGCAAAGGAGCAGGCCATAGTAATCCATGCCAGAGGAAAAAGTGAGATGAATTGTATGAAAACGAAGCAGAATCAGAGATTAGCGGGTGTTCTTATGCCGGTTGCGTCCCTTCCGGGGACACAGGGGGCGGGTACGCTGGGCAGCAACGCACGGCGGTTCGTGGATTTCCTCGCCCGCACCGGCTTTCACATCTGGCAGGTACTGCCCCTGAACCCGCTGGGCTACGGCAACAGCCCTTACCAGCCGCTCTCATCCTATGCGGGAGATCCGCTGTATATTGATCTGGAGCAGCTCGTTGAAGAGGGCTATCTCCCGAAGCTTCCTGCCGTGCTTCCTCTCACTGACCGGATTGACTATGAAGCCGCCAGAGCCTTTCGTGACCCCCTGCTGCGTCAGGCGTTTTCCGCCTTTGAGGCGAAGGGGCTGGAACAGGGAGCGTTCGAGGCGTTTTGCAGCGCCCAGAGCTGGGTCTATCCCTATGCCGTCTTTGCCGCCCTGAAGGAGCAAAACGGCGGGAAATGCTGGAACCAGTGGCCGCAGGAGCAGAGAGACTGGATCGTGAACCGCCGCTATGACATCAGCGGCCTTGAAACGGACATCCGGTTCCGGATGTTCCTGCAGTATGAGTTTGCAAAGCAGTGGAAGGCGCTGAAGGAGTATGCCAACGGCAAAGGCATCTATGTGGCAGGTGATATACCTTTTTATGTAGGCTTGGATTCTCTGGATGTGTGGCAGGGACGGGACTCCTTCCTGCTGGACCAGCGGGGCAACCCGGATTTCGTGGCAGGCGTGCCCCCGGACTACTTCAGCCCCACGGGACAGCGCTGGGGCAATCCCATCTATGACTGGGAACAGCTTCAAAAAGACGGCTTCCGCTTCTGGCTTGACCGCATCTCCTACTCTGCCACTCTGTACGACATCATCCGAATTGACCACTTCCGTGCCTTTGATACCTTCTGGAAGATTCCTGCCTCCTGTCCCACCGCCGTGGAAGGAGAGTGGATAGAGCCCCCCGGATATGAGCTGCTGGATACGCTGTTTCAGAGAATGCCCAATCTCTGGCTGATTGCCGAGGATCTGGGAGATCTCCGGCCGGAGGTGCTGCAGCTGCGGGACGCCTTTCATCTGCCCGGCATGAATGTTGCCCAGTTCACCCTGAACCGCAGGGGCAGCGTCACCCGGAATCAGGTCAGCTATACCGGCACCCACGACAACCAGACGGTGCTGGGCTGGTACCGCTCCCTGAAGGAGGGAGACCGATGGTGGGCGGCTCATCAGTTGAAGAAGACTGGCAGGAGACAAGCGGACGTGGTAGAGCGGATGATCCAGATGGTTCTGGACTGCGCCTCTGACTACGCCGTGATTCCCGCAATGGATTTGCTGGGGCTGGACGACTCCGGGCGGCTGAATACGCCGGGCACGGTGGGCAGCCCCAACTGGGAGTGGCGGCTGACGGAGCTGGAGGAGCTGGAACGCCGCAGGGGCAGACTGCGCTGCCTGATTCGGCACGCTGGCCGACTGTGAGAAACACACAGGTCATTTTCCTCCCGCCGGCAGAAGGGGAGATGCCCTGCCGGCGGGATTTTTCCCGGCATAGGAAAAAAAGAGTTGACAATACTTTGCCGGCGGTATATAATACCCACTGTTGACAATCGAATATGCGGATGTGCTGGAATTGGTAGACTGGCAAGCTTGAGGTGCTTGTGTTCGTATGGGCGTACGGGTTCGAGTCCCGTCATCCGCATCGTTGTCCGAAACCGGAGACCTGACAAAAGGTCTCCGGTTTCAAGCTGTAGACAAAGCCTCG
>CAJOOV010000079.1 GCA_905236265.1 uncultured Oscillospiraceae bacterium
CAGGTGATCTCCCTCTCTGTCCACAATGAATTTCGTATTGGGGGCAATATCCTCTGCAATCAGCTTCCGGGCGATCAGCGTCTCCACGGTGTGCTGCAGATACCGCCGCAGGGGTCTTGCACCGAAGGCAGGGTCATAGCTCTCCTCCACCACAAAGTCCTCCGCTGCCGGGGTCAGCTCCACAGAGAGCTGACGCTCTGCCAGACGCTTGTTCAGCTCTGCTACCAGCAGCTTGATAATGCCGCCGATGTTCTCCCGGCTCAGGGGCTTGTAGAACACGATCTCGTCCAGACGGTTCAGGAACTCTGGCCGGAAGGACTGCTTCAACTGCCGCTCCACTGCTTCAATGGCATCCGGGACAATCTCGCCGTTGGCATCAATGCCGTCAAGGAGGTACTGGCTGCCCAGATTGGAGGTGAGAATCAGGATGGTGTTTTTAAAGTCCACCGTCCTGCCCTGTCCGTCGGTAATCCGTCCGTCGTCCAGCACCTGAAGCAGCACATTGAACACGTCGGGATGCGCCTTCTCCACCTCGTCGAACAGCACTACGGAATAGGGCTGGCGGCGTACCGCCTCGGTGAGCTGTCCGCCCTCCTCATAGCCCACATATCCGGGAGGCGCACCGATGAGCCGGGAGACGGAGTATTTCTCCATATATTCGCTCATGTCGATACGCACCATGTTTTTCTGACTGTCAAAGAGCGCCTCGGCAAGGGTCTTTGCCAGCTCCGTCTTGCCCACGCCGGTGGGGCCAAGGAAGAGGAAGGAGCCAATGGGGCGGTTGGGGTCCTGAATCCCCGCACGGGAGCGGAGGATTGCCTCGGACACCCGTGTGACTGCCTCATCCTGACCCACCACCCGGCGGTGGAGGATGTCCTCCAGATGCAGCAGCTTTTCCCGCTCGCCCTCCATGAGCCGGGACACGGGGATACCCGTCCAGCGCTCCACAATCCGGGCGATCTCCTCCTCCGTCACCTGATCCCGGAGGAGGGAGCGCTTCTTGCCCTCGGCAGCCACCGCCTCCTCCTGCGCCAGCGCCTGCTGCAGCTTGGGAAGCTGGGAATACTGAATCTGGCTGGCCAGCTCGTAGTCATAGCTGCGCTGGGCTACTTCAAGCTGGGACTTTAGCTGGTCAATCTGCTCCCGGAGGCTCTGGACGTGGCCAATGGCGTTCTTTTCGTTTTCCCACTGGGCTTTCTTGGCGTTGAAGTCCTCCCGCAGGTCGCTCAGCTCCTGCCGAAGCTGGCTGAGGCGCTCCTGTGAGAGCTGGTCCGTCTCCTTTTTCAGGGCAGTCTCCTCGATTTCCAATTGGATGATCTTCCGGGAGATGATGTCCAGCTCCGTGGGCATGGAGTCGATCTCCGTGCGAATCAGGGCGCAGGCCTCGTCCACAAGGTCAATTGCCTTGTCCGGGAGGAAACGGTCTGTGATATACCGGTCAGAGAGGGTGGCGGCGGCAATCAGGGCGTTGTCCTGAATCTTCACCCCGTGGAACACCTCATAGCGCTCCTTCAGTCCCCGGAGGATGGCAATGGCATCCTCCACTGTGGGCTGGTTCACCATCACCGGCTGGAACCGCCGTTCCAGAGCGGCGTCCTTTTCAATGTACTTGCGGTACTCGTCCAGCGTGGTGGCGCCGATACAGTGCAGCTCGCCTCTGGCCAGCATGGGCTTGAGCAGGTTCCCGGCGTCCATGGAGCCCTCTGTCTTGCCTGCGCCCACAATGGTGTGCAGCTCGTCAATGAACAGAATAATCTGTCCCTCGGACTTCTTCACCTCGTTCAAAACCGCCTTGAGCCGTTCCTCGAACTCGCCCCGGTACTTTGCCCCGGCGATCAGTGCGCCCATATCCAGGGAGAAGATGGTCTTATCCTCCAGACTCTTGGGCACGTCCCGGCGGACAATCCGCTGGGCAAGTCCCTCGGCGATGGCGGTCTTACCCACGCCCGGCTCACCGATGAGCACCGGGTTGTTCTTCGTCTTCCGGGAGAGGATGCGAATCACGTTGCGGATCTCGTCATCCCTGCCGATCACCGGGTCAAGCTCGTTCTTCCTCGCCCGCTCCACCAGATCGGTGCCGTACTTTTTCAGGGCGTCATAGGTGCTCTCCGGGTCGTCAGAGGTGACCCGCTGGTTCCCCCGGATGGAGGACAGGGCTGCAAGAATCTTCTCCTTGGTGATCTGATAGGTCTGCATCAGCCGCCCCAGCACCCTGTCTGCCTTGGACACCAGTCCCAGAAACAGATGCTCCACGGAGATGAACTCGTCCTTCATGGCACGGGCTTCTTCCTCGGCGGCCTTCAGCGCCCTGTCCTCCTCGGCGGAGACATACACCTTGTCCGCCTCCCGTCCTGCGCCGGACACCTTGGGCAGCTTCTCTACCTCGCTGCGCACAGCCGCCTTCAGGCTCTCCGGGTCAGGGCCGATGGCTGCGATGAGCTGGCCAATCAGCCCCTCCTCCTGCTCCAGCAGGGCAAGCAGGACATGAACCTGTTCAATCTGGGGGCAGCCGTACTCTCCGCACAGCTCACGGGCAGACTGCAGCGCCTCCAGAGATTTTCTCGTATAGTTCAGATTGGGCATAGGTCAAACCTCCCTTTCAGAAAAACAGGACGGGTTTTCACCCGCCCTGCGTCCCCATTACTGAATTTCAATCTGCCGTGCCACAGGAGCCTGAGGCGTTTCCTTGGGCAGGTTCAGATGCAGCACACCGCTCTCATACTTGGCGGAGATGTTCTCCTCCTGAATACCGGAGACGGAGAAGCTGCGCTGGTAGCTGCCGTAGTGCCGCTCCCGGCACAGATAGCTGCCCTTCTCATCCTTCTCCTCCTTATTCTCCTCATGGGTGGCGGAGATGGTCAGCACGCCGTCGTGGAGGCTCAGGTGGATGTCCTCCTTGTTGAAGCCGGGCAGCTCGGCGGTGAGGGTGAAGTGGTCGCCCTCGTCCTTAATGTCCGTGGGGAAGGAGGAGAAGCTGGAGCCGGTATCCTTCCAGAAGTTGCGCTCCATCTGGTCCAGCAGGTTCATCATACTGTCATTGCGACGTCCAAAAGGCATCAGATACATAAGTCAACATCCTTTCTGCGACCATTGGGGAGGCTTTGCCTCCGTCGGCTCTTGGAACCGTGGTCATCTTTTTGTTTGACTATAAGATACCCCTGATTTATGAATAAATTGTGAAGCGGCTGTGTCCGGTTTGTAAAGAATTAGCACTTGTTATTTATGAGTGCTAATTCTTTCTTCCGGAACAGCCGCCTCTTTCTTTTATTTCCCTTGTATCATTGGCACTTTCTGTTATTTACTGCGATTTTTCTTCCTGCTTTTCGCAAACAGCACCAGAGATAAGCAGGCCAGCGCCGCCCCTGCCAGCGTCCAGCACAGAGAGGGCGCCAGTCCCAGCAGGGACAGCCCCTCCCGGAGGGTGACAGCGCCGAAGGCGGCGAAGATCAGCAGGGCAAGGGTATCCAGCGCCCCCTCCGGCAGCCTGCTTTTCAGCAGGTGCCCCAGAAGCATTCCCACCAGATCGGCGGCAAACAGCCCCAGCGAACAGGCCAGCCACACTGCGGCGGCGTGGCGCATCCCCTCGTTGGCGGCAAAGGCGATAGCGGTGAGCTGGGTCTTGTCCCCCAACTCGGCAAGGAAGAAGGTGCCAAAGACCGCAAGCACGGGGTGGGCGGCAGTGCTCCCGCCTCCCTCCTCCTCGTCCTCCTCTGCGTCGAACATGGTGGCGGCGAAATAGAAGAAGGCCAGTCCCGCCGCCAGCTTGATGAGCCATGGGGGGATCAGGGTAGAGATCAGCGACCCCAGACCCACGGCGAGACCGTTGAGCACCAGCACCGCCGCTCCTGCGCCTATCAGAATGTCCCGGAGCTTGTATTTTGATGTCATTGCCACCATGAGAAGCTGGGTCTTGTCCCCCAGCTCGGCAAGGAACATGGTCAGGGCAATGCGTAGAAAGAGCATCATGGCAAATTACCTCTTGCGCTGCACACTGTAGATGGTACAAGCATATGACACATTTGTAGGGGCAATTCATGAATCACCCCTTCAATGTGGTTTTTTGTTTTATGGTATCCGAATCACTTGGGTGAGGGCTGTCTGCACAGCAGACCGGGGGAGCGACCGGGCGCACACTGTGCGCCCCTGCGGGGGCGCTCTCCGCCACCACCTGCGGCGAGGGAGCAGGTCGCTTCCTTTGCACTTAGTAGAAAATCTTCTCGTTCAGCCAATCCTTCAGCTGGTCAATAGGCACTCTGACCTGCTCCATGGTATCCCGGTCACGGATGGTGACGGCATTGTCGGCAGGGGTGTTCTCATCTCCCACGGTGGCAAAGTCCACGGTGATGCAGTAGGGGGTGCCTACCTCGTCCTGACGGCGGTAGCGCTTGCCGATGGAGCCGGCCTCGTCATAGTCCACCATGAAATAGCGGCTCAGCTCCGCCTGAATCTCCTGCGCCTTGGGTGCCAGCTTCTTGGACAGGGGCAGCACCGCCGCCTTGAAGGGAGCCAGCGCCGGGTGGAAGTGCATGACCACACGCACGTCATCCTTGCCGTTCTTGTCCTGTCCCACGACCTCCTCGTCGTAGGCCTCCACCAAAAAGGCCAGCGTCACCCGGTCAGCGCCCAGAGACGGCTCAATGACGTAGGGGATATAGCGGCTGTTGTCCGAGGGGTCGAAGTAGGTCAGATCCTTGCCGGAGGTCTCCTGATGGCGGGTCAGGTCATAATCGGTACGGTCGGCGATGCC
>CAJOOV010000080.1 GCA_905236265.1 uncultured Oscillospiraceae bacterium
GCCAACCGGAAGAAGGCAGAGGGCGAGGCGCTGGACATCAGCCACGGCCTGCCCTTTGCCAAGCCCATGGACATCTACGCCGGGGACTATGGGGACCTGGCTGACGCAGCCATTGTCATCGTCTCCGCAGGAGCGGCGCAGAAGCCCGGCGAGACCCGGCTGGATCTGGTAAAGAAGAACGTGGGCATTTTCAAGTCTATCATTCCCCAGATTGCCGCCGTCAATCAGGACTGCATCCTGCTGATTGTGGCAAATCCCGTAGACGTGCTGACCTATGCCGCATGGAAGCTCTCCGGCTTCCCCAAGGAGCGGGTGATCGGCTCCGGTACGGTGCTGGATTCCGCCCGTTTCCAGCAGATGCTGGGAGAGCATCTGGAGGTGGACAGCCGCAGCATCAACGCCTTTATCATCGGTGAACACGGGGACAGCGAAATCGCCGCATGGTCCTCCGCCAATATCGCAGGCGTACCCATCCACCGTGTGTGTGAAATGCGGGGCTTTACCGACCATGATTATGAGACCCGCCGGATTGCGGAGGCTGTGAAGAACTCCGCCTATGAGATCATCGAGAAAAAGGGCGCAACCTACTACGGCATCGGTATGTCCGTCACCCGCATCTGCGAGGCGATCATCCGTGACGAGCAGTCCATCCTGCCCGTGTCCACCCTGATGACCGGACAGTTCGGACTGGAGGGTGTGTGCCTGTCCATGCCCGCCTTTGTGGGCGCTCACGGCGTGGATACCCTGCTGCCCTTTGAGTTGGATGTGAGCGAGCTGCTGGCGCTGCAAAAGTCCGCCGCCACGCTGAAGAGCGTGATTGAAGAGGCGGAGCTGTAACGAAATAGCTTTCCCCCGCCGATTCCCGGCGGGGGTGTTTTTATGGGAAGAGGCCATTCTCTGTCTTGACAGAAGAGGAGAAGCGTGAGAGAATACAGAAAGGAAAAGCTATTTTCCATTTCATCGGCTGAAAGGAGATTTGTGATATGGGACTGATTAAAGCTGCGTTAGGTGCCGCCGGTGGCGTGATGGCAGACCAGTGGAAGGAGTATTTCTACTGCGAGGCGCTGCCCAACAACGTGCTGGCGACGAAGGGTCAAAAGCGTGTCAGCGGCCGCTCCTCCAACACCAGAGGCACAGATAACATCATCTCCAACGGCTCCGTCATTGCGGTGGCAGACGGACAGGCCATGATGATCGTGGATCAGGGGCAGATTGTGGAGTTCTGCGCAGAACCCGGCGAGTTCACCTATGACGCCTCCAGCGAGCCCTCCATCTTTCAGGGTAAGCTGGGGGACAGCATCAAGGCGACCTTCAAGAATATGGCAAAGCGCTTCACCTTCGGCGGTCAGGCGCCCAAGGATCAGAGAGTGTACTTCTTCAACACGAAGGAGCTGATCGGCAATAAGTACGGCACGCCCTCCCCGGTGCCCTTCCGTGTGGTGGATACCAACATCGGACTGGATATGGATGTCTCCGTGCGCTGCTTCGGGGAGTACAGCTACTACATCGCTGACCCTATGCTCTTCTATAAGAACGTCTGCGGCAACGTGAGTGGGGACTATACCAGGGACAAGATCGACGGCCAGCTGAAGAGCGAGCTGCTCACTGCCCTTCAGCCCGCCTTTGCCCGCATCTCCGAGATGGGCATCCGCTATTCCGCCCTGCCCGGACATACCAGAGAGATCGCCAACGCCCTGAATCAGGAGCTGAGCCACGACTGGAAGGAGACACGGGGCATTGAGATCGTGGCCTTCGGCGTGAGCAGCGTGAAGGCGGACGAAGAGGACGAGAAGGCCATCAAGGAGCTGCAGCGCAACGCCGCCTTCCGCAATCCCAATATGGCCGCCGCCCATCTGGTGGGCGCTCAGGCGCAGGCGATGCAGGATGCCGCAAAGAACCAGAACGCCGGGCCTGCCATGGCGTTTATGGGGATGAATATGGCCGGGAACATGGGGGGCATGAACGCCCAGAACCTGTTCCAGATGGGGCAGCAGCCCCAGTACCAGCAGCCGGCGCAGCAGCCTGTCCAGCAGACAGCTCTCGCCGCTGCCCCTGCAGGCGGCTGGGACTGCCCTGCCTGCGGCAATAAGGGCATCACCGGCAAGTTCTGCCCGGAGTGCGGGGCAAAGAAGCCCGCCGCCGACGGCTGGACCTGCCCCACCTGCGGCAAGGTGAACAAGGGCAAGTTCTGCGCCGAGTGCGGCACGAAGAAGCCTGCGGGCGTTCCCCTGTACAAGTGCGACAAGTGCGGCTGGGAGCCGGAGGATCCTGCCCATCCGCCCAAGTTCTGCCCGGAGTGCGGCGACCCCTTCACGGAGGAGGACATCACCAACAAGTGACTGGGCACCACGGCAGTCCGTCTGGACAGAGGTGTTTTTGGCACGAATGCCAGACGTACCAAAAATGAATTGCACCTGATTCCGCCTGTGAGCGGAATGCTGCGAGGCTGCGTCTTCCGAAAGGAGTGAGAGCTATGGCTTCTCAAGTGACCAACTATCAGTGTCCTGCCTGTACCGGCCCGCTTCACTTTGTGGGCAGCAGCGGCAAGCTGGAATGCGACTACTGCGGCAGCACCTATACGGTGGAGTATATTGAATCCCTGTTCAAGGACAAAAATGAGCAGGCGGCGCAGAATACCAGCCAGACCCAGATGGAGGGGGAGTGGGCGTTCGATACCCACACGGACTGGGGCGTGAATATGAAGGCGTATAACTGCCCCTCCTGCGGTGCGGAGCTGATCTGCGAGGAGACCACCGCAGCCACGAGCTGCCCCTACTGCGGCAATCCCACCGTCATCCCCGGACAGTTTTCCGGCGGCATGAAGCCGGAGTATATCCTCCCCTTCAAGCTGAGCAAGGAGGATGCGGTGGCGGCGCTGAAAAAACACTACCACGGGAAAAAGCTGCTGCCACGGGTGTTCTCCCAGCAGAACCATCTGGAGGAGGTCAAGGGCATTTATGTCCCCTTCTGGCTCTTTGACGCCGAGGGGGACGGGGACGTGTCCTTCTCCGCCCAGAACACCCGTGTCTTCCGGCAGGGGGATTATGAGATCACGGAGACAGACCATTTTCAGGTTCGCAGAGCCGGTTCGGTTCAGTTCCAGCGTATCCCCGCCGATGCCTCCTCCAAAATGCCTGACGACTATATGGACTCCATAGAGCCCTTTGACTACGGTGAGCTGAAGCCCTTCTCCGCCGCCTATCTCCCCGGCTTTCTGGCGGACAAGTACGACGTGGACAAGGACGCCTGCGCAGAGCGGGCAGACCGCCGTGCCTCCGTTTCTGTGGTGGATGTGCTGCGCAGCACCGTCACCGGCTACGAGACGGTAACGGTCAGCGGCGAGAGCGTCAACGTCCGGCGGGGAAAGATCAGCTACGCCCTGATGCCGGTGTGGCTGCTGAGCACCCGCTGGAAGGAGCAGAACTACCTCTTTGCCATGAACGGCCAGACCGGGAAGATGGTGGGCAATCTGCCCATAGACAAGGGCAGGCAGTGGGGCTACTTCTTCGGGACGTTTGCGGCAGCGGCGGTGGTCATCAATCTCCTGATGGGACTGCTGGGCTGAGGAGGTGGAGAAGATGAAAAAGAAACGCTCCATTGTCCTCTCCGTGGTGTTGCTGCTGCTGATGATACTGCCCGCATGGGCGGCAGGCGGTCAGGAGGACGGCAATACCCCCTATATCAACGATATGGTGGGTATCCTTACAGAGACGGAGGTAAGCTCTCTGGAGCAGCGGGCGGAGGCCATAGCGGAGGAATATCAGTTTGCCGTGAACATCGTGGTGGTGCAGCGGTATCAGGACTATAACTCCGCCAACGTCTACGAGGCGGCAAAGACCATCTACACGGACTGGGGACTGGGCTACGGCAGCGGACATGACGGCATCCTGCTCCTGCTGAGTATGGACGAGCGGGATTACGCCAATATCGCCTACGGCTACGGGAACACCGCCTTCACCGATTACGGGAAGGAAAAGATGGACGAACAGTTTCTGGATGACTTCCGGGACGACGACTGGTTCGATGGCTTCACGGACTATCTCAGGGTGAGCCGGAACTATCTGGACATGGCGGCGAAGGGAACGCCCTTTGACACCAACACGGAGCCCAGCATGGGCAGGACGCTGGCACGTCTGGCCATCCGGGTGCTGGTGCCGCTGCTGATTGCCGTGGTTTATGTGCTCTGGCTGAAGGCACAGATGGAATCCGTGTCAGAGGCAAGGGACGCAGAGGAGTACATCGACGAGAACAGCGCCCATCTCCGGGTGAAAACGGATGTGTTTACCCATACCACCCGCACCGAGCGGAAAATCGAGCGGGACAACGACAGAGGAGGCGGCGGAACCAGCGTGGACTCCGGCGGCTTCTCCGGAAGCAGCGGAAAATTCTGACATGGAACGGGGAGCTGCCCAGAGGGGCGGCTCCCCGTTCAGACTGTAGAAAAAAGCCTCGCAGAGTTCCGCCGACAGGCGAAATGAAGTGAAATCTATGATCGGCACGGATCGCATTCGTGCCGA
>CAJOOV010000081.1 GCA_905236265.1 uncultured Oscillospiraceae bacterium
CTTGTAGGGGCGCACAGTGTGCGCCCGAAACTGCTCAACCTCTGTAGGGGCGATTCACGCCTCGCCCTCTCACTCCCCCAGTCTGCTACGCAGACAGCCTTTCGTAGAGGAGTGCCTTCGGCATTTTATCCCACTCGCCCTGAAACGTGCCACCGGCACGTTTCCGAGACGGGCTCACTCCCGGAGGGGGCCATTGGCAGGAATTTGAAGTCGTAACAGCTTTGCCAATGCCTCCCTCTTTGAGGGAGGTGCCCCGAAGGGGCGGAGGGAGTTCCCCCTACCTCGTCAGCCGTTTCACCAGCGTAGCCGAATTGGGCTGGGCGAGAATGACCCTTTGTCCCTTCCCGTCCCTGCCCCGGCACAGCACGAAGCTCTTAGGCAGATCATCGGTGGCGCTCTCCACCTGCCCCGCCTGTTCGGCGGCACGGAGGAAGGCTCTGGTGCGCCAGCTCTGGGAGGTGATGTCCAGATCAAAGATGCCCAGAATGTCCCCCTCCCGCACCACCGTATCCGAACCGAGATAGAGGTACATCACACAATCCTCCCGTTTTCCACCCGCAGCACCTTCCCTGCCCGCAGGCTGCCCTGCTTCTCCTCCTCGCAGCAGGTGATAAACACCTGACCGCCGCCGATGCGGTTCAAGACGAACTCCTGCCGCCTGGTGTCCAGCTCGCTGAGCACATCGTCCAGCAGCAGCACCGGGTATTCCTCCCTGTCCTGAAAGCTGATCTCCCGCTCCGCCAGCTTCAGCGCCAGCGCAGCGGTACGGCTCTGCCCCTGAGAGGAGAAGGTGCGGGCGGAAACCCCGTTGATGCTCACCTGAATGTCGTCCTTATGGCACCCGGACAGACAGCTCCGGCTCTCCCATTCTGCCCGCCTGTGGGCGCTCATATGCTCCGAGAGCTGTTCAAACACGGTCTGCACCGGGGCAAGGGGGTCTGTCACAGTGCTGACGGTGGCGTAGCGCAGCGCCAGCTCCTCCCGCCCGCCGGAGCAGTCGGCGTGGATATTGGGGGCGCATTCCATCAGCCGCCGGACATAAGCCGCCCGGTAGTGGATAATCCCCGCCCCCAGACGGCACATGCGCAGGCTGTAGGTGTCCAGCAGGTCTGTCATAGAGGGGTCGTTCTGATAGTCCCGGAGGATGCGGGTTTTCTGCTCCTGCAGTCTCCGGTACTCCCCCACGGCGGCGGCATAGCGGGGGCGGAGCTGGCTGATAGCGTCATCTAAAAACCGCCGCCGCACCGCTGCACCCTCCCGGATGAGGGAGAGATCCTCCGGGCAGAACAGCACCGTATTCAGGATCCCCGACAGCTCCGAGGCGCTTTTCAGCCCCACCCCGTTGGATTTCAGGCTTCTTCTCGCCCCCCGGCGCAGCACCGCCTCCAAGCGGAAATCCCGCCTGCGGCTCTCCAGCTCCAGCACCATCCGGGCATCATGGGCATCAAAGGCGATCAGCTCGCTGTCCGATCTCGCCCGGTGGGAGCGGCAGGCGGAGAAATACCGTATCGCCTCCACCAGATTCGTCTTGCCCTGGGCGTTCTCCCCCACGATCACATTCACGCCGGGGTGAAACGCAGCGTCCAGCTCACGATAGGAGCGGTAGTTGTGCAGGTGAATGGATTTGACAATCATGCGATGATGACCACGGTTCCGTCCAGCTCCACCCGGTCGCCGGGGCGCAGCTTCTTCCCCCGCATGGTACACACCTCACCGTTTACCTTCACCTCGCCGTTTTGAATCCGCAGCTTGGCATCTCCGCCGGTCTCTGCCAGACCCTCGTACTTCAAAAGAGCGTCCAGCTTGATATATTCCGTTGTGATTTTTGATATGGTTTCCATAGATATTGTCCTTTGTCGGTTATTCCGCAGGGGGGATTCACGCCTCGCCCGGTCACTCCCCCAGTCACTCCGTGACAGCCCCCTCTAAGAGGGGGCTATTGACAAGCAGGGTAAGGAATAGCAAATCTTTCCCTAAAGAGCAGTCCTGACACTCTTTGCCAATGCCTCCCTCTTTGAGGGAGGTGCCCCGAAGGGGCGGAGGGA
>CAJOOV010000082.1 GCA_905236265.1 uncultured Oscillospiraceae bacterium
ATCGTACTTGTCTGCGCCCTCGTACTCGCTGAGGAGGTAGCCGTTCCAGCCGTGCTCCTTCAGAATGGTGAGCACTTCCTTGTAGGGGATGGTGGTCTCCTCGAAGTCGTCGTTCATGTTGATGAACTTGGCATGGCAGCAGTAGATGTAGGGCAGCAGAGGGATAATGTCCTCCGGTGCGCTGGGGACAAAGTGGGGGTCAACAAACTCGCCCTCGTCAAACTTGGTGCGGAAGACGGAGAAGTCGATGTTCAGTCCAAAGTTCTTGGTACCGGTCTCCTTGATGAAGTCCACATAATCCTGAATCATCTTGCTCTTCAGGCTGGTGGGGATGTGGATCTCCGGGCAGAGCTTCAGATCCAGGCGCTCCGCCAGAGGCAGCACGCCCTTGATGATCTCCCGCCAGTTCTCCACCGGGTCGAGGGCATCGTTGATGACGCTCATCTTGGTGCGCATCACATGGAAGCCCAGACGGTGGGCAAGGCGCATATCCTGCTCCAGCCGCTCCACGGCCTCCTCCACCGTCAGCATACGATCCTGCAGCACACGCAGGTCGATCCAGTGGCCGTATTCCACCGGCTCCATCTCGTACTTGTCGCACAGGGCAAACCACTTGTCCACCCATGCGTCCGTGGGATAGGGGTAGTTCTCGATGTGGGTGTTGGCCAGAATCTCGATGCCGTGGGCGCCCATATCATGGACATCCTCAAAGCAGTCCTCCAGCGTCTTGTTGAAGCCGAACTCTGCGGAATAGCTGTACAGTGCCACCCCGCGCTTGGGGCCTTTTTTGTCATAATGGTACATGAAAACCCTCCTTTAGTCGTTGTCTTGCTTATGCCTCTGCATAGCCCTTATAGGGCTCCTTCAGCTCCTTCAGGTTGGGGATCTGACCGGGGCCGACGGCTCTGGTCTTGATCTCGGTGGAATGCTCCAGCTTGCCGTCCCAGTGCAGGCGGGAGCGCTTTTGCTGCGCCTGGCTGAAATAGACGGAGATCTTGCCGTTCTCCTGCTTCAGCTCGCCCTCGATGCCGCACACCGGGCACTCCACATAGGTGCGGTCTTTGGACACCGTGAGCATATCGCAGTGGCAGACCGGGCAAACGCCCTCCTCCTCGCCCCGCCAGCGGGTGCGCTCCTCCTCCGTCTCTGCGGCCAGCGCTGCGGCGATGTTTCTGCCTATCTCTCTGGAGCGCTCCATCTCCGCCTCGTTGCCCAGCACATGCTCATGAGCCATAGCGCCGTAGTATTCGTGCATGTCGATTACGTCAATGCCCATGGACATGGTGAACTCGTACATGGTGGGCAGCATGAATGCCAGCCAGTTTTTCGTCATGGCGCCGCCCACGGAAATCAGGGCGCCCACTCTCTTTTTGAAGCTGCGGGGGTCGGGGAGCTGGTCAGCGCTCTTGCCCGCAGCCAGTCCCTCGTCATACGCCGCCTTGCGGAAGGTGATGTCGTGGGAGGGGCCGATACGGTCGCACACGGACTTGAAGCGTCCGGTGGGGCTCATCACATAGGTGGGAGAGCCCACAATTACGGCATCGCACTCCATCAGCGCCTCGTCCAGAATGTGGAAATCGTCCTTCACCGGGCAGCCGCCCTTGCCCCGGCCGGTGGTCATACCCACCACGCAGGAGATGCAGCCGGTACAGGGCTTGATATTCATGCTGTCAACATGGAGGAACCTGACCTCACAGCCTGCCTTTTCGCACTCCATGAGGGCGGTTTTCACCATAATGTCGGTATTGCCCATCTTCCGTCCGAAGGACAGACCCAGAACCTTCTTCTTTTCCATCTCAGGCACCCCCATTACGCAATGACGACTTCCCGCTCCTTGATGCCCTCAAGGGGGACGGGAATATAGGCGGTGCGGGTGGCAACGGTGAGCTTCACCCTGTGTTTGCCGCTGCTCAGGCCGCCCTCACGCAGGACACGGATATACAGCGGCTCGCCGTACTCCCACTTATAGGAGGTCACTGTCTCCGCCTCCTTCAGGGTGAACCAGTCGCACTCGTCCACAGAGATGCGGATCTCCTCTGTGGGAACCTCCACGCCGTCCACTGCCACACGGATGTACTCTACCATGGACAGGGGAATGCCCCGGTAGTAGGTGATATTGGTCTCAAGCTGGAAGCCGGTGACGGCGCCGTTTTCGCTCACGTTCCGGCAGGTGCCGTCCTTAAACACGTTATTGTCAAACATCGCTCCGCTCCTCCTTATCCCTGAATCTCTTTCAGGCACTTTTTCAGGTACTCCTGCTGCATGGCGACCTGCTGCTTCTCCTGCATGGGATGCCCTGCCAGCGTGAAGCGGTTGCCCTCGTACTCGGTGGAGACATAGCCGTCATAATCGTGGTCATGGAGATACTGCAGCAGACCCTTGTAGTCCATGGAGTACTCCGGGCCCTCCGGGGTCATTTCAAAGGTCTTCAGGTGGATGTGCTTGACATAGGGCATGAGATCGTCCAGAACCTCATAGGGATAGTTCTCATAGCCGTCCAGCAGGGGCACGGAGATCTTGTCATGCTCGCTCTTCATGGCCGCCTTCAGCTCCTCCGGGTACTGATACCCGGTCTTGAGCAGCACCTGATGGAAGTCGGTGCCCTTGGCGAAGAGGGAGTCCATGTAGTCAAACACCTCGGGGGAGGTGCCGATGGAGGTCTCGTAGGCGCGAACCACACGGGGCATCCGGCGGCAGAAAATACCTGTGTCGATCACAAGGCCGATGTAGGGGGAGTTGAGGCGCTTCATCTCCCGGATGAAGTCGTTGGTGGCCTGCACGTCAAAGGCCATGCCGGCATGAACCTCCACGGCAATCGCCACGTCGTACTGCTGGCAGTAGGGCAGCAGCGGCTCCTGCACCCAGTAGGGCACCATGGACACCAGACGAATCAGGTGCAGTCCCATGTTGTGCGCCAGCTTAATCTCCTTGATGAGCAGCTCCACGCATTCCTTTTTGGTCAGGGTGCGGTTTTTATACAGATTGGTGTTGAGAAACACATCGCCGCAGGCGGGAACCAGCCCGGTGTCCGCAACGTATTTGTTCCACTTATCCAGCTCCTCCTGAGCAGGCTCCGGCGTGCCGTGGAGCATCTGGTCAGGCAGCACCTCCACCCCCTCTGCGCCGCAGTCTTTTACATAGTGCATGATCTCTTCCAGCGTCATCCGCTTGTTCAGATACTCGTCCTGCAGGCTGTACAGGCTGACGCAGGTTTTGATTCTTGACATTTCGTTCCTCCTGTTCCGCAAACCGGCGGCAATCCCGGACAGGGCTTTTCACGCTCCGTCCCGCACGCTGTCTGCACGTTCCGTCAGTGAAACCGGTGCGGGGTCGGACGGCTGGATCCGCCCCGCTCCTGATGGTAAAATAGTAACCCTCACGGTGTCAGACTTCTTCCGTTGGATTGCGTGATGACCGTCTCTTTTTTGCAAACTGCCGCCTCGAACCTCCGGCTTTTGCAAAAAGCGGCTTACGGATTTTGCACCATCGCCCCTTCTCCCCTTTTCAGCGGAGGCAGCGGGTGCAAAGGGAATCAAATATCAGCATAGATATACAGCAGCACCACCTCATGCGCCTGCAGGTGCTCCCTGATGACCAGACGGTTGTTCCGGGTGGTCTGCTTTACCATACTCATCCGGGGGAAGCAGATCTGCTGCAGATAGCTGCGGCACTCCGGGCTCTCCCCGTACTGGAAATTCGACCACTCATGCAGCAGGCTGCCCTCGCCGCAGCCGATGCTCTGGCGGTTGATATAGTAAGCGGTGTTGTCAGGCAGTTGGCGCAGCACCAGCTCCAAATCCACCGGTTGATTGTCCTCAAACATCTCTCCCAGCTCCTCCGGCTTTATCTCGTACTCCCTGCGCAGGAAAAAGCCGCTGCTGAACCATTTGTAGTGATAGAGCAGGATAAAAAACCGTCCGTGGGCAGAGCGGGTGATGAGATACCCCTCCCCCCGGTCTACCAGATAGTCCCCCAGCGCATGGAGGAACTGGAAGGCGAAAAAGGCGGGCTTTCGGATGCCGTCGGCGGTGAGCAGGCCGCCGTTGCCGCTGGCCGTGCGGGCGCTGTCGTAATAGCTGCCCACAATGTCGGAACCCATGCGGATGCAGGCCATGTCCACCTGATCCCAGATCTGGTTCGCCGTGCGGACAATATGGGCGCTGCGGTAGCAGCTGTCGTTGAGCAGGCTCCGGTTGGACAGCGTGGCGTTCCACTCGCAGGCGTACAGCCTGCACCCTGCGGTACCCGTCTCCCGCATCAGCTCCCGCACCCAGAGCACCTGCTCCTGCTCCGCATCCCGGCTGCCCAGCCGTCTGGTGCAGATTTCCCCGTCCTCCGACTCCTCCGCATAGGGAAACATGAGAAAGGACACGAAGTCCGGCACGCAGCCCTGCTCCACACAGCGCTCCAGAAAGGAGCGGCTGAACGCCTTGTCAAAGCCGGCAATCATTCCCGGCCCGCCCACCTGCGCTCCGGGGGCAATGGAGCGCACACTCTGCCAGAGGAAGCGGTATGCCTCAAAGAAGTCAAAGGGACGCTGGGGGTCACGGTAGAAGGCGCCGTCGCCGGGATGGCTCCTGTCGCAGCTCAGCTCAAAAATCCACTGACTGACCTCCTCAAGGCCGTAGCGCTTCACCACATGGCGCAGAAAGTCCCGGAGCATGGCCTCCCATGCGGATGCGGACTGAAATTCAATATACTGATATTCAAAAAAGACATTCTTCCCCTCCCCCAGCACAGCCGTACTGGGGCGGGTGCCCATG
Organism: uncultured Oscillospiraceae bacterium; assembly: GCA_905236265.1. Classification (GTDB taxonomy): domain Bacteria; phylum Bacillota; class Clostridia; order Oscillospirales; family Oscillospiraceae; genus Onthomonas. The sequence goes on from CAJOOV010000082.1 coordinate 4,764, forward strand.
TCCAGATAGGGGTGGATGTGGTTATGCACCAGAAAATCCAGCGTCTCGTCCAGCCTGCTGTAGTTATACCCGCCGATCTGTACCCCGTCGGTGAGCATCAGCCGCTTGGAAAACACGTTCCACAGCCGCACATACTGAAAGCCCAGCGTCTTACACAGCAGCAGGGTATGGCTTCGCAGGCTGGTCTGGGTGAGCTGGTCCACAAAGCCGATATTGACGCCCCGGCACCAGTGCTTCCGGAAAACCGTGCCCGCTTTCGCATCGGCGGAGATGACGTTTTTCTCCCGGCCGTGCTCCTGCTCCCGCTGCCGTCCGGGCAGCTTTTCCGCCAGCTCGCTGCGCAGGTGATCCTCCTCCTGCTTCTCTCTGGCGGTGTCCTGCCGGTTCTGCCTGCGGTAGTCCGTGGGGGTCATGCCGTAGATCTCTTTAAACACCCGGCTGAACACGGACAGGTTGGAAAAGCCGCTGTTTACCGCAATCTCCGTGATGCTGGCGTCGGTATAGATCAGCTCCACCAGCCCGAATCTCGCCCGAACCTGATTCACATAGTCCACGAAATAGATGCCCGTCTGCTTCTTGAAAAACCGGGACAGGGTGGACGGGGAGAGATACAGCTCCTGCGCAAGCAGGGAGAGGGAGAGGTTTTGCTGGAAATTCTGGTTTACATAGTGAATGATCTGCTGGATGCGCAGATCGTCGCTGACCCGCCCGCCCATGGGGGGCAGCAGCTCAATCCGGTACTCCTCAATCAGCAGGTCAAGAATCTGCAGCATGAGAATATCCTCATGGCACTGGGTCTTATGGGTGGGATTGATATACTCATAGACCAGAGAGCGGAAGCAGGACTGCAGCTTGCGGTAGGAGCGCAGAACGTCCGTGGTGCTGTTGCAGGCAAAGATTTTGCTGCCGCCTCCCACCAGCCGCTCCAGCAGCTTCCACGGATATTTGATATAGCACAATACACCGTCCGCCTCGCTGCGCACCCGGTGGCTCATGCTGGAATTGATGACCAGCACATCCTCCGGCTTCATGGTGAAGACAGTGTCCTTCACCGTGACATAGCTGGTGCCCTCCACCGCAAACACGATCTCCACCTCGGGGTGCCAGTGGCTGTCCCGCTGCAGACCCTTGGCGATGTGATAAGTCAAGCCAGTGTAGATTGCCATCAACGTACCTCCGAGCCTCCCAAAGAACAAATGGGAATGTGCTTTCATTTCACCCATTATAGCACCTCCCCCCTCCCCCGTCAACGATGCCCTGTTCCCCCCGTCCGAAAGGGCAAAACTGTCTCCATCTATAAATGTTTTGTTCTTCTAACACTGCCTTTCCGGCATTTGTTTGCATCTTTCGTCCCCATTTTATCTGTTATATCTACTTTTTTACAATTAGGGAGCGGCATTTTGTGCGTTATGTACAATCCAACTGTCTAATTTCCACAAAAATGTGAATTGCACAACACTTTGCACCTGATTTGTTGCGAAAGCAACTTTTGAAAGTAGTTTGATGATAGTAAGTGCCGTGGATGATTGTTAAAGTGATAACATAGCTGGTGTTATATCCTGATTGAAAGAATTCAATACCACAAAAGGAGTAGAAGATTATGAGCTACAAGGTAATGGGCATTACTGCCGGACGGAAGAACAGCAATGCGGAGATTCTGCTCAAGGAGGCGCTCATGGCCTGCGAGGACGCCGGAGCAGAGGTGATTATGATTAACCTCCGGGACTTCAACATTCTCGACTGCACCGGCTGCACCGCCTGCACGCAGGGCATGAGTCAGGGCAAGAATGTGGGCTGCGTGCTGGACAAGAAGGACGACAAAAAGCGGATTATGGACGTGATGCTGGCGCAGGACGCCGTCATCTACTCCGTGCCCACCTATGACCTGATGCCCTCCGCCACCTATCTCAAGTTCGCCCAGCGCTCTCTGGCATACGAGACGGCGTTTCTTGAGACCATCGGCGCAATTGAGCACAAAGAGCGCATTGCCGGTCTGATCTCCGTGGGCGGCTCCACCCGCGCATGGCAGTCCATGGCGCTGGAGGGAATGCAGGCCACCATGTTCACCACGGACTTCAAGGTGGTGGATATGCTTTTGGCCACCCGTGTCCCCGGCCCGGCTCAGTGTCTGCTGGATGACGGTCTGATGGCCCGTGCCCATAAGATGGGCGAGAACATTATGAAGGCGCTGGCCATGCCGGAGGGCGAGCGCAAGTGGGTAGGCGACGAGGATATGGGCTGGTGCCCCAACTGCCATTCCAATGCGCTGGTGCTGGGCGAGCGGCAGTGGGACGGGCTGTTCTATCCCATTGAGTGTCAGGTCTGCGGCGCAGGCGGCACGCTGGAAAAGACGGAGGACGGCAAGTGGAAGTTCGTCATCCAGAAGGACGGACTGCTGAAGGACCGCACCACGGTTTCCGGCCGGGCAAAGCATCTGGAGGAGATCGGCAAGACGCAGGGCGAGCAGTTCTTCGAGAATCCCGAGGCCATGGCCACCGTCGCCCAGCGCAAGGCAAAGTATACCGCCAAAAAGTTCAGGGGAATCGACTGAGGGTGAGAAGCCCGCAGCGTGAAAGGGGCTGCTGCTATGAGCATGAAACACAGAATTGTCAACACGCTGATTATGAACATTCCCATCTGTGTGGCAATCGTCATTACCGCCCAGCTTCTGGGAACCGGCGCATTGCGCCTTATGCCCAGCATCATCAATTTCGTGCTGGCATACGTCATCTCCTTTCTGGTGGGGGTGTTTGTGCCCCTTGTCCCCTGGGGCGTGGCCTTTGCCAACGCCTGTAAGGCTCAGCCGGGCAGTCTCCCCTTCGGTATGCTCATCAATGCGGTGGTGAATCTGGGGTATGTGCTGGTGAACTGCATCATTCTCACCTATTTCAACGTGGTGATTATGGGGCACGCCCCTATCATTGCCTATTTCATCAGCATGGCCACCGGCTTTATCCCCATCTACATCGTGGGCTATATTGTCTCCTTCCTATGGAACCGCCCTGCGGAGGAGATCACCAAATCCATTTGCAGGGAATAACAAACAGGCTCATTGCGCATCCCGCAATGAGCCTCAGACTGTAGACAAAGCCTCGCAGAGTTCCGCCCGAAGGGCGGAAGAGCGTCCAATCATTTTTGTACCGAATTCACTTCGGTGCAAAAATACTGCTATCCATGCAAGTGTGCGACCGCAGGGAGTGCGCGCAGCATGGATGCAAGGCTCGCAGACAAAGTCCATGGGACTTTGTCTGCGATGTGAGGCTCATTGCGCATCCCGCAATGAGCCTCCCTGCTGTTTCATTCAATATACTGCTTAAAGGTGTAAAACAGACCTTTTTTCATGTTTCTGGTCATAATCCGGAGCACCTCATCCTCTGTGACCTGATTCTCGTGCATGAACCACCAATGGATCAGCGACATCATGTTGGAGGCAAAAAAGGTAGCGTAAAGCTCCTGATAGGGGGAAATATCCCTGTTTTCGTTCTTTTCGGCAATCTTTTCCAGAATACTGTCCCGGACGATCTCGATCATCTCGCCATAGATATTCCGGTCAATGGCCGCATGCCAGAGCACCCGGTATTCCTCCCGTCTGGTATAGAGATAATCCGCCATCTCCCGAAACAGTGTTTCATATACAGGGTCGTCGATGTGAGTCGGCTCCGCCAGAACGAAGTCCGCCTTGACTCTGTTGCGAAACTCTACCAGCGTCCGGGAGAGGTAATCATCCAGCAGGGCGTATTTATCCACATAATACTTATAAAACGTTGAGCGGTTAATCAGGGCGCTTTTACAGAGCATTTCTATGGTGATCTTCTGAATCGGGTAATCCTTCAGGTTTTCCAGCAGCGCATCATCAATACTGCGCAGCGTTTTGTAGACACGGGGATCCATTTTAGCCATGATTGCTGTATTCCTTTCCGGACAGCGGGCGTTTCCCCCGCCCAGTCCTCGCCGGACATTGTAGCAGAAATAAAAATCTTTTCAAGTCAAAAAAGCCAAAGGAGGTTATCCTGTGGAAGTAACCATTCAAATTGACGGGAGGAGCCTGCAGGTGGAGCAGGGCACAAATGTACTGGAAGCCGCCCTCACCAACGGCATCTACATCCCCCATCTGTGCCACCATCCAGACCTTCCGGAGCTGGGCTCCTGCCGGCTGTGTATCGTTGAGGTGGACGGCAAGGAGGGCGTCACCCCCTCCTGTAAGCTCTCCGCAGAGGACGGTATGGTCATCCGCACAAAAAGCGAGGCCATTGACCATCTGCGCAAGCTGTCCATGGAGCTGATTCTGGCGGCGCATCCGGAGGACTGCTCCACCTGTCCGAAATACGGACGCTGCGAGCTGCAGACGCTGATCCAGTACATGGGCGTGTCCTCTGTGAGAATGCACACCCGTGTGAAGGGCTTTGCCCAGAACGACAAAAACCCCCTGCTGATTCACGACATGAACCGCTGCGTGCTGTGCGGGCGGTGCGTGCGTGCCTGTAACGATCTCCGGGGCGTAGGCGTTCTCCAATACAACAAGGAGGGGCTGGAAACCTGTGTGGGCACGCTGCACAATAAGCTGCTGAAGGATGCGGACTGCCGCTTCTGCGGTGCCTGCGCCGAGGTCTGCCCCACCGGAACCATCCGGGACATGATGAACTTCACCCCCGCCGAGAAGCGGGACACCCTTATCCCCTGTCAGGCCGCCTGCCCCGCCCACGCCAATGTGCCCCGGTATGTCCGGCTGGTGAAGGAGGGCAAGTTTGCTGAGGCCACCGCCGTCATCCACGAAAAGCTGCCCTTCCCGGAGTGTCTGGGGCGTGTGTGCGTCCACTCCTGCGAGGCGGACTGCCGCCGGGGCAGCGTGAACGAGCCGGTTTCCATTCGCAACATCAAGCGCTATGCCGCAGAGCATACCGACAACAGCCTTTGGAAGTCCAACCAGAAGCACCTGCCCCCCACTGGCAAAAAGGTGTGCGTGGTGGGCGGCGGCCCTGCCGGTATGACCGCTGCCATGTATCTGGCCAAGCAGGGGCACGATGTCACCTTGAAGGAGGCCTATCCCAAGCTGGGCGGTCAGCTTCAATACGGTATTCCCTCCTATCGTCTCCCCCGTGAGGTGGTGGACAAGGAGTGCGGCTATGTCATCGACAACGGCGTGAAGATTGAGACCAACTGCCGGGTGGACCATCCCGTGGAGCTGCTGAAGCAGTTTGACGCCGTATTGATGGCGGTGGGTACCCACGGCGGCGTGCGTCTTCCCATGAAGGGCAGCGACCTGAAAAACGTGTTTGTCAACTCGGAGTTTTTGAAGAACTGCTCCATGGGGCTGGACACCGGCATGGGCAAGCGGGTGATCGTTTTGGGCGGCGGCAACGTGGCCTTTGACTGCGCCAGAACGGCAGTGCGTCTGGGGGCGGAGGATGTG
>CAJOOV010000083.1 GCA_905236265.1 uncultured Oscillospiraceae bacterium
ATGGCGGCCAGCTTGGTGATGTGGTACTCCTCCGCCAGCGCCTGAACGTAGTCCATATACTCCCGCAGCACGGAGATATAGATTTTGTCGATCATCACATGATACTGAAACAGCTCCAGCGTGTGAACCAGCACCGGCTTGCCGTTGATTTCCAAAAACTGCTTGGGCACGCCTGCGCCCATGCGCACGCCGCTGCCTCCGGCAAAAATCATGGCGATATTCATTACTTCTGCTCCTCCAGCCAGCGAATGACCTCCTGATAGATGCGCTGGCAGTTGTTGTGGTCGTCAAAGGCGAAAAAGTCGTCCGCCCGGCGGATATATTCCGCTTCGATGGTGCAGCCCCGCTCCATGGCCTGACAGAGCTGGGAGATGAGCTGGTCATGGCGGGTGCAGATGGGGCCGAAGCCCTGGGTGGCGTAGACCAGACCGCCCTCCTCATAGTGGGGGGGAAGGTCGTCAGGGTGGTAGTAGACAATGGGCTTGCGCATATAGGCAAAGTCGAACTGAACGCCGGAGTAGTCCGTGACCATCAGGCTGGACTCGCAGAGAATCTTCTCATAGCTCACATCTCCGGTGGCGGGGACAAGCTCCACATAGTCGTTGCGGTCAAAGTCCTCCAATTGGGCGCTCATGGCAGGGTGGAGGAGGTAGACGATCCGGTAGCCCGTGCGTTTGGCGCAGGCGATCAGGTCCTTGTCGTTAATCAGGCGGTTATAGATGCGGTAGTAGTCGCTGTTTTTGAAGTTGTTGTTGTGGGTCTTTTTCTGGTTGGCAACGCTGGAGTTCACCACGTTCTTCCGCCAGGAGGGGGTGATGAGGATGATCTTCTGGTCCCGGTTCACCAGTCCGTCATACCGGGCAAGACCCGTGAGCTTGAGCTGTTCCGGCGTATAGCCGTAGATGGGATGGCTGATGTTCTCCACCTCGTAGGGGGAGGCGCAGCAGTACAGCTCGATATTGTCAAACAGCCGGTTCTGGAACTGGGCGATCTTCTGGATGGTCAGGCCGTGCTGGATGCACACCACCCGCCCCCGCTGCAGGTCGCGGGTAAAGACCCGCTGCCGGGTGTCGAGGGTGTATTGAGCGGGGATATTGGCGTGGGTATCCAGAAAAACCTCCGCCAGCAGGCAGTAGAGCAGGCATTTCAGCGTGCCGTAGACCAGAATATGCTTTTTGTCCTCCCGTATCAGCCGCTCAAAGTCCGGGGACTCCCGGCGGATGATATAGTATGGCTCCACGTCGGGGCAGTTTTTGCGCAGATACTGGTACATATACTCCCCGTTGTCCCCCGCCTTATACAGCTTGTCGAAGGCGACCCAGAGGTGCTTTTTCCGGAAGGAGGGAAGCAACAGCCAGTAGAGCCAGCGCACAAGGATGATCTGCAGGGCACCGGCTTTGCTCCCTGCGCTGCGCAGGATCTCCCCGTCATAGGCCAGCTCCCGTCTGGTGCGGGTTCTGCGGCGCACCTTGCGGATCTCCAGATGGGTGAGTACCTGCCCCTTCCCCTTGTGCAGGCGGAGCATCCACCGGGGGCGGAACATCCAGAAGCTGTTCCGGCTCCCGCCGTAGAGCCGGGCGCTGCCCCCGCCGAAGGCGAGGCTCATGGGATAGCGGCTGCCCTGAAACTCATAGTAGAAGGTGATGTCCAGACGCTTTGTCCGGGTGGAGGGGATGCAAAACTGCACCGGGTACTTCCGGCGGTAGGTGATGCCGAAGCACTTAATCAGGGGGTAGATCTGGGAGGGGACGGCGTCATAGCGCTCCTCCTCCCCGGTGTCCGGGTCGGCGGCGAGGGCAAAGAGCCGGAACTGTCCGGGCTGGAGGAAGTCCACCAGACCGGACACCGCCTCAATGGTGAGCGTGCCGCCCTGTTCGTTCATCACAGTGATGCGCAGGGTCTCCTTGCCTGTGGAGGAGAGCACGGCGGCGGAATCCAGCGAGCCGTCCTCCCCCCGCATCAGTGCGGCGAAGCGCCCCCCGCCGCCGTTGGTGAGCTGGAGCTGCTGGCGCAGGGCGATGGCCTTCCCCCGCAGGAAGAACATCCGCAGCCCCCGGTCTGCCTTGAAGTTGGGGGTGAGCATCTGCCGGGTGAGTACGCCGTTATCCAGCAGGGCAAAGACCTGATTGGCGGCGTCCATAAAGGCGTGAACCGCCTCCCTGTCGTGGAGCACGCCCTTGTTGCGGTCGTTCAGGTTGCAGTTGAATTTGGTGAACAGCAGGTAGTAGCAGGCAAGCTGCAGGTGTACGGGAATCTGTTCGTGGCGCTGCTTCAGCCCGGTGAGGGCGGGGAGCAGGAAACGGCGCAGGGAGTCCTCATACCACCATGGCTGGTATTGCAGGGGGTTGGTGGAGTGGTTGTCCTCCATGGCCACGGTGTATTCATACGTCACGTTACTGGCAAGGCGCCAATAGGAGGGGCATTGCTCCAGCAGCTCCAGCACCATCAGGCTCAGGGCATCGTCGTGAAGCTGGGTTTGAAAGCGCTTCCCCTGCAGCAGCTCCGCTTTGATCTGGTATGCCTGCAGCATCATCTGGAACTGGTTGGGAAAGTCCAGAAGGGAGATCTGCCTGCTCCTGTTGGATTTGGCGGTGGGGCCGCCCATATAGGGGGTGAGGGTGCCGTCGTCCCCGCGGTGATAGGGGCTGGCGGCCAGAAGGGCGGGGTGCATCTGGCGGATGAGCTTTGCCCCTGCGCTGTAAAAACGGGGGGAGTAGCGGGCGGAGGCGAGGGTGAAGGTGATATACTGCCCGCCTGCCTTTTCCAGCCCAAGCTGATAGCCCTGGGCAAGGGAGGCGTCCTCTGCGCTGAGGTAGACGGCATTGCCGCACCCGGCGCACAGCGCCTGAATCTCCCCGGAAGCCCACGGGTCAGCCACAATCAGCTCCACCTGTTCCCCGAACAGCTCGCACCGCATCAGCTCCTTCAGGGCGTCGGGAAAGCGCTCCTGCTGGTCTACATATAAAATAGTCGAAAAAACAGCCTGCTTCATGCCATTAACTCCTGACGTTTAAGTTCTCTCTATCGGGCAGGGGTAAGTGTAATCATGCCTGCATGGTCTTTGCCATGCTCCGGTACATCTCAGATAGCCCATAGACCGCCCTCCAGCCCAGAGAGCGGAGCTTTCCGGTGTCCAGATCCATGAACAGCGTCCCCGCATAGCCCAGCTTTTCCACATCGCATGGCTCAATGCGCACGCTGATGCGGTCGTCTGCCAGCTCATGGCAGACTGTCTGCGCCATCTCATAGATGGAGCAGAAGGTGTCCTCGTTGGCGGCGGTATACGCCTCACCGGCCTTGCCCCGCAGCAGCACCGTCACCACGGCGCTGACGGCATCGGCGGTGTAGAGATAGCTGCGCCGGGTCTCCCCCTTCGTCTTGAGGACAATGTCCCGCCCCTCCAGTGCGCAGCGGGCGAACTCAGCGAACACCCGCCCGTCCTGATAGGCCACGCCGGGGCCGAAGGTCTGGGTGAGGCGGAGAATGCTGCACGCCACCCCATACTCGGCGGCGTAGCTGGCGCAAAGGCATTCTGCCATCTGCTTGCTCAGGGGATAGCAGTTGCGCACCTTGGTGGGCAGCAGTGCGCCGATCTCCTCCTCGGTGACCCGGTGCCCCCGCTCCGGGGTGCCGTAGACCTCCATGCTGGAGAGATAGACCATCCGTGCGCCCTTCTCCCGGCACAGCTCCAGCATGTTCCGGGTGCCCTCCAGCGTGGTGAGAATGGTCTCCACGGGGGTATCCACGAAGGCACGGCTGGCGGTCTGGCTGGCGGCGTGGATGATATAGTCCACGTCTGTGTCCGGCAGGGAGAGGGTGGTCACGTCCCCCTGTACCAGCTTCAGATTGGGGCACTGCTCGATCTGGGCAGCAAACACCCGCCTTGCCTTGTCCTTGCTGCGAATCAGAGCCAGCACTGTGGGGGGATTGTCCCGGTGCAGGCCATAGTACAGCAGGGCGTTGACCAGATTGGAGCCGATCAGCCCGGTAGCGCCGGTAATCAAAACCCGCTTTCCGTCAAAGGCGGAAAAGTCAATGCCCTGCTCCATCAATGCGTCCAAATCACGCTTTATGACCTCGTTTTCAATCCACATGGCGATTCTCCTGTTCTATAGGCATAATACTACATTATAAGAGGAATTATAGCACTCCCGGAGAGGAAAGTCTATAGAAAAAAACGGGATGGTCTGGGGGGTGCGGGCGCTTTCGGGCGCACACTGTGCGCCCCTGCGCCGGGACTCCCTCCGTCACGGCTTCGCCGTGCCACCTCCCTCAAAGAGGGAGGCTTTGGCAAATTAGAAAAGCCCCCAGTCATTGCCAATGGCCCCCTCTTAGAGTGAGC
>CAJOOV010000084.1 GCA_905236265.1 uncultured Oscillospiraceae bacterium
GTGGGTGCCCACCTATCTGAGCTACAAGACCCATGCCGACGCTGATTCCCTGTATAACACCCCCAACTGCTGGGCGATCTACTGCTGCGGAAAGGTGTTCAAATACCTGCTGAAAAACGGCGGTCTGGAGGCCATGGATCAGCGCAACCGGGAGAAGGCGGCGATTCTGTACGATTATCTGGACGAGAGCCGGTTCTTTACCGGCGCAGTCCGGAAGCAGGACCGCTCCCTGATGAACGTCCCCTTTGTCTCCCCCTCCCCGGAGCAGGACGCCGAGGTGGTGGCTGCCACGAAGGCGGCGGGCTTTGACAACCTGAAGGGGCATAAGAGCGTGGGTGGCCTGAGAGCCAGCATTTACAACGCCATGCCGAAGGAGGGCGTTGTGGCGCTGGTGGAGTTTTTGCGCAGGTACGAGGCAGAGCACTGCTGAGCGTCAGGTCAGGCTTCTCAAAGCGGGGAGCCTGACCTGCTTTCTTTTTGCGCCGCAGGGACGCTTTTCCGGAAAAGAGTTGTGGAATGTCTCTGCCGTTATGGGATTGTATGCGCCGCCGGAACGTGGTATAATATCCCTCTAAAACAAAATGGGGGACGCTGTGCGCCGGTTTTGGCGGCACATCCTGCTGCCCGGAGGAAATCGGGAGTGGGGTTTTCCGCCGCTGCGGCTGGCGGCGGGGAACCGGCTGCGTTCAGAGAGGAAGTTATCAGACAATGAATATTACCATAGTCGGCTGTGGAAAATTCGGCTCCACGCTGGCGGAACGCCTCAGCGGCGAGGCATACGACATCACCGTCATCGACACGGATCTCAACAAGCTGCGCCGGGTGACGGACAACTATGACGTGATCGGCTACAGCGGCAACGGAACCAGCTTCAAATCCCTGGAGGAGGCGGGAATTGCCCATACGGATGTGCTGATTGCCGTGACAGGCAGGGATGAGGTGAATCTGCTGTGCTGTGTGGTGGCGAAGAAGGGCAACCCGAAGATCACCACCATCGCCAGAGTGCGGGACATCACCTACTATCAGGAGCGCTCCTATCTCCAGCAGAGTCTGGGTATCTCCATGATTATCAACCCGGAGATGACCGCCGCAACCGAAATTGCCCGGCTGCTGCGCACGCCCAACGCCATTGACATCTCCACCTTTGCCAAGGGGCGGGCGGAACTGCTGACATTTAACCTTGAAGGCAGAAATCCCCTGATCGACCTGCCGCTGACCCGGATGAATGCAAAGCTGGGCACCGATATTCTGGTGGTGGCAGTGGAGCGGAGCAGTCAGGCAATCATCCCCAGAGGCAACTTTGTCTTTCAGGCGGGGGATAAGGTCTCCATCGCAGGCTCTCCCAGAAGCACCGCCAGATTCTTCCAGAAGATCGGCCTGTCCAAAGGACAGGTGGAGAACGTGTTTATTGTAGGCGGCGGGGAGATTGGCTATTATCTGGCCGCCCAGCTCTGCGAGACGAACCTCTCGGTGAAGATTCTGGAAGCGGATGCCGCCCGCTGCGAGGAGCTGAGCGAGCTGCTCTCGGATGCCATGGTGATTCAGGGCAGCAGCGTGAACCGGGATACCCTGATGGAGGAGGGGCTGGAGGACGCCCATGCGGTGGTGTCCCTGACCAATATGGACGAGGAGAACATGATGCTCTCCATCTTTGCCTCCACCTGTAATCCCTCTGCCAAGCTGGTGACCAAGGTGCGGCGGATGCCCTTCACGGAGGTGCTCAAGCGGCTGAATCTGGGCAGCGTGATCTGCCCCAAGGAGATTACCGCCCAGCATATTGTCCAGTTTATCCGTGCCATGCAGAATTCCAGAGGCAGTAATGTGGAGACGCTGTACCGGATTCTGGACAACAAAATAGAGGCGCTGGAGTTCCGGCTGCAGGCGCCCTCCGCCGTGCTGGATACGCCCCTTCAGGCGCTGCCCCTTCGGGATGACCTGCTCATCTCCACGATTATCCGCGGCGGACATACCTTCAACCCCAGAGGCACCGACTGCCTGAAGCTGGGGGACAGCGTCGTTGTGGTCACCAGCCACAGTGGCCTGAAGGATATCACCGACATTCTGCGCACGCCGGAGCGTTCCCCTCTCCCCGGAATGCGCAGGGGTGAGGAGGCAGGACGATGAACGCTGCCATGATCGGGTATATCCTCAGCTGGGTCACCTGCTTTTCCGGGCTGTTTCTGCTGCCCTCCTGCCTCACCGGGCTGATCTACCGGGAGCGGGAAGGGCTGGTGTATCTGGGTGTAGCCGCAGTATACATCTGTCTGGGGCTGCTGCTGACCCGGAAAAAGCCGGAAAAGACCCGCTTCGGCGCACAGGACGGATATGTCACCGTTGCGCTGACGTGGATGCTCATCAGTCTCCTTGGCGCAGTGCCCTTCACCCTGACCGGGGACATTCCCTTTTATATCGACGCAGTGTTTGAGACGGTCTCCGGCTTTACCACCACCGGCTCCACCATCCTCACGGACATAGAAGCCCTCTCCCATTGCAGCCTGCTCTGGCGCTGCTTTACCCACTGGCTGGGAGGCATGGGCATTCTGGTGTTCATTATGGCAATTCTCCCCCTGTCCAGCGGACGGAATATCCATCTGATGCGGGCGGAGTCCACCGGTCCCTCTGTGGAGAAGATGGTGCCCAAGGTGCGGGAGACGGCGGCGCTGCTGTATAAGATCTATGTCTCCCTGACGGCTGCGGAGTTTGTATTTCTGCTGCTGGGGAGAATGCCTGTCTTTGAGGCAATTACGGCGGCCTTTGCCACGGCGGGCACCGGCGGCTTTGCCGTGCTCAATTCCAGCATGGCGGGCTACAGCCCCTATCTGCAGTATGTCATCACCGTGTTCATGCTCCTCTTCGGCGTCAGCTTCAACGTCTACTTCTTCCTGCTGATTCGCAAGTTTAAGGCGGCGCTGGTATACGAGGAGTTCCGGTGGTATCTGATCGTGATTGCCGTGGCGACGGCGCTGGTGGTGTACGACATCCGTACCCTGTTCCCCACCTTCGAGGAGGCGTTCCGTCAGGGGATTTTTCAGGTGGCCTCCGTCATCACCACAACGGGCTATGTCTCCACAGACTTCGACCTCTGGCCCTCCATGGCAAAGACCGTGCTGGTGCTGCTGATGTTCATCGGCGCCTGCGCCGGCTCTACGGGAGGCGGCATGAAGGTCTCCCGCTTCCTCATCGCCGGAAAATACATGAAGGCGGAGATCTCCCGCTTCCGCCATCCCCGGCAGGTCAAGACCATCTGGCTCAACGGGGCAAAGATCGGGGACGATCTGCTCCGCTCCGTTCTGGTCTATCTGGTGGCGTATATCCTGCTCTTCGTCATCTCCCTGATGCTCATCACCATAGAGGGATATGACATGCTCACAAACTTCACCGCCGTCGCCACTACCTACAACAACGTAGGGCCGGGGCTGAATCTGGTGGGGCCTGTGTGCAACTTCAGCTTTTTCAGCCCCCTGTCCAAGCTGGTCTTTTCCATTGACATGCTGGCAGGACGGCTGGAGGTGCTGCCTCTGGTGGTTCTGCTCTCTGCGGCGGCGGAGCGGGTGGAGCGTATATTCCACCGGATCAATCCCACCGGCTGACGCTGTTTCACTGCTGGGGGAACAATAGAAACAATCATAAAGCGGCGCATTGCGGATGGTTCTCCGCAGTGCGCCGCTGTACGTTTCGGGGCAGTGCTTACCGGATCATGCTGTGCCATTCCTGCAGGGAGCGGACGGTATCGCTGCCCTGCTGCTTCACCTGAGCAATTCCCTCCGCTGCGGCACGGGCGGCTGCAACGGTGGTAATATAGGGAATGTGGGCACGGATGGCATTTTTCCGCAGGTAGCTGTCGTCATGGACGCTGTCCTTGCCGGAGGGGGAATTGATAATCAGGTCAATCTTCCGGTTGGTGATGAGATCCAGAATGTTGGGACGGCCCTCATAGAGCTTCTTCACCCGCTCCACGGGAACGCCCGCCTGCTGAATCAGGTCATAGGTGCGCCCGGTGGCAACCACATGGAAGCCGCTTTCGGTAAACCGCTCGGCCAGCTCCACGGCATCCGGCTTGTCCTTGCTGTTGAGGGAGATCAGCACAGTGCCTCCGGCGGGAAGGGTGGCGGAGGCGGCCTCCTCGGCCTTGATGAAGGCCTCGCCTGTGGTGTCGGCCATGCCCAGCACCTCGCCGGTGGAGCGCATCTCCGGCCCCAGCAGGGGGTCAACCTCCTGGAACATATTGAAGGGGAACACGGCCTCCTTCACGCCGTAGTAGGGAATGCTCCGTTCCTTCAGCTCCGGTACGGGGGAGGGCAAGCCGGTGAGGGGGGCGGTGATAATCTCCGTGGCAAGGGGCACCATGGAGATGCCGCAGACCTTGGACACCAGCGGAACGGTACGGGAGGCTCTGGGGTTTGCCTCCAGCACATAGACCGTGCCGTCCTCAATGGCGTACTGCATGTTCATCAGCCCTACAACGTGCATCTCCTCGGCAATCCGCCGGGTGTACTCCTTGATGGTGTTCAAATGCGCCTCGTCAATGTGCTTGGAGGGGACGATGCAGGCGGAGTCTCCGGAGTGGATACCGGCAAGCTCGATATGCTCCATCACGGCGGGGACATAGGCGCTCTCGCCGTCGCTGATGGCATCCGCCTCGCATTCCAGCGCATGGTTCAGGAAACGGTCAATGAGGATGGGGCGGTCAGGGGTGACGCCCACGGCGGCACGCATATAGTCTGCCATCATGCCGTCGTCATAGACGACCTCCATGCCCCGGCCACCCAGCACATAGGAGGGGCGTACCATGACGGGATAGCCGATGGAGTTGGCAATGCGCTGTGCCTCCTCCACGGTGGTGGCCATGCCGGACTCGGGCATGGGAATGCCCAGCTTGTCCATCATGTTCCGGAACAGGTCACGATCCTCTGCCAGATCAATGACCTCCGGGCTGGTGCCCAGAATGTTCACCCCGTTGGCCTTCAGCTCCGCCGCCAGATTCAGGGGTGTCTGTCCGCCGAACTGGGCAATCACGCCCACGGGCTTTTCCTTGTGGTAGATGCTCAGCACATCCTCCAGCGTCAGCGGCTCAAAATACAGCTTGTCGGAGGTGTCGTAGTCCGTGGAGACGGTTTCGGGGTTGCAGTTGACGATAATCGTGCCAAAGCCCAGCTTCTTCAGGCTGAGGGCGGCGTGGACGCAGCAGTAGTCAAACTCAATGCCCTGACCGATGCGGTTCGGCCCGCCGCCCAGAATCATGATCTTGGGCCGGCTCTCGTCCACCGGGTCGGCATCGCTGTCATTGTAGGTGGAATAGTAGTAGGCGCTGTCCTGCGTGCCGCTGACATGAATGCCCTGCCAGTGCTCCTCCAGCCCCAGCGCCAGACGGCGGGAGCGGATCTCCGCCTCCGGCACCTCCAGCAGCTCGCTGAGGTAACGGTCAGAGAAGCCGTCCAGCTTTGCCTGCCGGAGCATATCGTCCTCCGGCACAGCGCCCTTCCGGGCCAGCAGCGCCTCCTCCTCGGCCACAAGCTCCCGCATCTGCTGCAGGAAGAAGGTCTTGATATGGGTGAGGCGGTGGATCTCCTCCACCGTTGCGCCCTTGCGCAGCGCCTCATAGATCAGGAAGTGGCGCTCGCTGTTGGGCGTGACAATCCGCTTCAGCAGCTCCTGTTTGGACAGGGTGCCGAAGTTCTTCACATGTCCCAGACCGTAACGATCCTTCTCCAGCGAGCGGATGGCCTTCTGCAGCGCCTCCTTGTAGGTTTTACCGATGCTCATGACCTCGCCCACGGCGCGCATCTGGGTGCCCAGCTTGTCCTCTGCGTCCTTGAACTTTTCAAACGCCCAGCGGGCGAACTTCACCACCACATAGTCCCCACCGGGCTTATACTGATCCAGCGTGCCGTATTTGCCGCAGGGCAGCTCCTTCAGGGTCATTCCCGTGGCCAGCTTTGCGGATACCAGAGCAATGGGGAAGCCGGTGGCCTTGGAGGCCAGAGCGGAGGAGCGGGAGGTGCGGGGGTTGATCTCAATGACCACGATCCGGTCACTGACAGGGTCATGGGCAAACTGCACGTTGGTGCCGCCGATGACGCCGATATGCTCCACGATCTTGTAGGCGGCCTCCTGCAGCCTGTCCTGCAGGGACTGGGAGATGGTGAGCATGGGGGCGGTGCAGAAGGAGTCGCCGGTATGCACGCCCATAGGGTCTACGTTTTCGATGAAGCAGACCGTAATCATATTGTTCTCTTTGTCCCGGACGACCTCCAGCTCCAGCTCCTCCCAGCCCAGAACGGACTCCTCTACCAGCACCTGATGCACCAGAGAGGCAGAGAGGCCGCGGGCGCACACGGTTTGCAGCTCCTCCCGGTTATAGACCAGACCGCCGCCTGCGCCGCCCATGGTATAGGCCGGGCGCAGCACCACGGGATAGCCCAGCTCCTCGGCAATGGACAGGGCTTCCTCAACGCTGTAGGCGACCTGACTGCGGGCCATCTCGATACCCAGCAGGTTCATGGTCTCCTTAAACGCTACCCGGTCCTCGCCCCGTTCAATGGCATCCACCTGTACGCCGATCACCTGAACGTGGTACTTGTCCAGCACGCCCGCCTGATACAGCTCAGAGCACAGGTTCAGCCCGGACTGGCCGCCCAGATTGGGCAGCAGGGCATCGGGGCGCTCCTTGGCGATGATGCGCTCCAGCCGCTGTACGTTCAGCGGCTCGATATAGGTGACATCCGCCATCTCCGGGTCTGTCATAATGGTTGCGGGATTGGAGTTGACCAGAACAATCTCGTAGCCCAGCGAACGAAGCGCCTTGCAGGCCTGCGTGCCGGAGTAGTCAAACTCGCAGGCCTGACCGATGATGATTGGACCGGAACCGATGATGAGTATTTTGTGAATATCTGTACGCTTCGGCATAATAAAACCTCCAAATCCCGTGAAGAAAATGAAATAAGGAACGTTGGCATACACACCTGTTGAATTATAATACACACCTATATAAAAATCAATTATGGAGAATGATGAATATCCATGCAGCTTTCAGTTGCAAAATATCCGATTCACATACAACGCTTCAGGGCAAGGGCACAGGGATGGGGCAGCGGGAAGGGAAAAAGCAGGCTCCCGGAAAAAACCGAAAGCCTGCTCTGACTGTCAGGGGTTGTCAAAAACCAGATTGAAGTGCTCCACGTCCATGCAAACAGAGCCGGAGGCGGAGAAACGCACGCCCTCGGCGCTGGCGGGGGAGAAGAGCTTGCAGGAGGCTGCCTGCTCTCCGTCATTGACAAAGACCTCCACGCTGTGATAGTCCATGACAATGCGCAGCTTTACCTTGCCGCCGTTGTCCCGGACGGGGAAATCCCGGACATGGACAATGTCATAGCGCCCGCCGCTGCGGGTGCGGTCTACCCGGACGGTGCTGTTTTCAGGCTTGTAGCGGATGGTGAACCAGTGCTTATCGTCCACGCCCACCTTCACCTTGAACCAGCGGTAGCCGGAGGACTCCGCCGGGCGCACCCGGAGCGTCAGATCCATCAGCCGGCCGGAGACACCCTCCAGAGCGGTCTCGCCGGACACAATGACGTTTTCATAGGCGGTTCTCTTTCCGTGGTAATTGGCAAGCTCCCGCACCGGGTTTTGCACCAGCCGCCCGTCCCGCAGGGACAGCTCACGGGGCAGGGTCATCTCGCCGAAGAGCCTGTCCTGCCTGCCCACGCTGTTCACTGTCGCCCAGTTCTGCATCCATGCCAGCATAATCGTGCGCCCGTCGGGAATGGCCAGCGTCTGGGTGGCATAGAAGTCCAGACCGTAATCAATGGCCTGAACCCGCTCTCTGGTGAAGCGGTGGGTGGTTTTGTCATAGCTGCCAATCAGGGCAAGAGAGCCGTAGCCCGCATGAAATTCCAGCTCCACCGGGGTCATCTCCATGGGGCTGGTGAGCAGAACATGCCTGCCGTCCAGCGGGAAGAACTCCGGGCACTCCCACATCTTGCCGTACTCGTCCCGGCAGGACTCCAGCGTGGTGACGAATGACCAGTGAAAGCCGTCCTCGCTCTGATAGAGCAGCACGGTTCCGGTGCCGTCCTCGCCCCGGTTTCCCATGACGGCGTAGAAAAGACCGTCCTCCGCCCAGATCTTAGGGTCACGAAAGTCAATGACGCTGCCTCCGTCGGGCAGGTCGGCACCGTCCAGCACGGGGTTGCCGGGGTATTTCTCATAGTTCACCCCATCGCCCACGGCGATGCACTGCTGCTGCAGCTCCTCCTCCACGCCGTCGGCACGTCTGGTCTTATGTACGCCGGTATACATCAGAAGATGCCTTCCGTCGGGCAGCTCCACTGCGCCGCCGGAGAAGCAGCCGTCGCAGTCCGCCTCCGTGTCCGGTGCCAGCGCCACAGGCAGCCGCTCCCAGCGGATGAAGTCCTTCGTCTTCACATGCCCCCAGTGCATGGGACCCCACTTGTGGTCATAGGGGTGGTACTGGAAAAACAGGTGATACTCCCCCTGATACAGGGAAAAGCCGTTGGGGTCGTTGATCCAGCCGATACCGCCTGTCACATGAAAGGCGGCACGCTCCGGCTGGGTGATATGGGGGGCATAGCGGGCTTCAAA
>CAJOOV010000085.1 GCA_905236265.1 uncultured Oscillospiraceae bacterium
CTCATAAATACCTCACTGCTTCATCATGCGCCGCAGCGCAAGGCGGATCATATCCTCTACGCTTGCCGTCTGGGGGTCGATGTCCTTCAGGGCGGCGTTGATCTCCCCCTGACTGTAGCCCAGAACCGCCAGTGCGGCGGCGGCCTCCCCCGCTTTGTTCTCGCCAATGGCAAGTCCGGACGCCGGAGCCGTATACTGCTCCAATGCGTCCCCCTGCTCCTTTGCCAGCTTGTCCTTTAACTCCAGCACAATCCTCTGGGCAATCTTTTTGCCCACCCCCGGCGCAGCCGTGAGGGGCTTGATGTCCCCGGTGATAATGGACAGGGCAAGCTGGGAGGGATTGGAGGCGGAGAGGATGGACAGCGCCGCCTTCGGCCCCACCCCGGAGACGGAGATCAGCTGGCAAAACAGGTTTCTCTCCTCCCTCGTATGGAAGCCAAAGAGTGTAATGCCATCTTCCTTTACACTCATAAAGGTGTAAAGTAAAGCCTCTTTACCCTTGCTTAACGTGGAGAGGGTATAGCCGGAGGTGCTGACTGCGAAGCCGATGCCCCCGCAGTCGATCACCGCCAGCTTCTGGTCAATATGGGCAACGGTGCCGGAGAGATAATCAAACATGGGACGCTTCTCCTTATCTGGTGTCGTATTTTCCGGGATCGAAGACCCGCTCCCGGTTCAGCAGGCTGGTTGCGCTGCGGCTGTGGCACAGGGCGATGGCCAGAGCGTCTGCGGCGTCGTCAGGACGGGGAATCCTGTCCATGTGCAGCAGCCTTCTGGTCATGTCCATCACCTGACGTTTCTCCGCCTTGCCGTAGCCAACAACCGCCTGCTTCACCTGCATGGGGGTGTATTCAAAGGTGGGGATCTGCTTTTGCTCCCCGCAGAGGAGAATCACGCCCCTGCCGTGGGCAACCGCAATGCCCGTGGTCAGGTTCGTATTGAAAAACAGCTCCTCCACTGCCATCTCGTCCGGGTGAAAGGTGTCGATCAGTTCGTTCATATCGGCGTAAATCAGGCTCAGCCTGTGGGACAGGGGCAGTTTGGGAGGCGTGGAGATCACGCCGTAGCGCAGCAGGGTGTTTTTCTGACGCTGGGCGTCAATCACGCCGAAGCCGATGGTGGCCACACCGGGGTCTATGCCCAGAATAATCATCCCTTCTCCCCTCCCGTAAATGGCTTTTTGCTAAAAGAATGTCATTCCGATTGGTTATTCTACCATGGACAGGGGATAATTGCAATCCGGCTTGCTCTATTCCCCTCCTGCCAGAGCGGAGAGGAGCCAGAGGGCAAGGGCCAGCAGACCGGGATTGCCCAGATAGGCCAGATAGACGCCCAGCGTAAGCAACACAGCGCAGCACCCGCAGGCGGTCAGGCGTGCCAGCAGCCACCCCGTCCTTCCGGGCGCAAGCCCCTCCCAGAACAGTTCCATCATCTCTCCCCCGTCCAGCGGCGGTATGGGGAGGAGATTGAAGCAGGCGGTGAGCAGGTGTACCGCCCCGGCGGTTTGAAGATCGTCCACCCGGCACAGCAGGGCAGCGAGGAGCAGGTTTGTCCCCGGCCCCGCCGCCAGCACCAGCGCCTCCTGCCAGCCGGGGAGGCTGCGATTGAGGTACATCTGGGCGCCAAAGGCTGTCAGGCGAATCCCCTTTACAGGTATATGCAGGAGAGCCGCCGCCAGATAATGCCCCAGTTCATGGAGCAGGCAGGCGGAGGCAGTCAGGGGCAGCAGGCCGCTGCCGCCGTCCAGCCAGAGCAGCCATGCCGCCGCCAGCCAGAAGCCGGGAGCGATGCGCACACGCTCCCTCACCTGCTCTGGGGCAGAAAGACCGCCTCGCACCACGTCCCCAGACAGGCCACGGCGTCCTCTCCCCGGCTCAATCCGCTGCCCAGTGTCTCGCACGCCCCAAAGAGGTCGCAGGAGGGCGCACTGAGCGCCCCCAGCGCCTGTTCCCAGCGCTGGGCCTGTGCGGGTGCGTTGAGCCGCATTGCAGTCCACAGCCCCAGCAGTGCCAGAGCGATACACAGTCTTTTCAACATAGAACTCCCCTCCTCTTTCCACTCTATGCGTTTCGAGGAGGGGAGTATGCAGGTTATCCGTTGAGCTTTTCCAGACCCAGCTTCAGGCGGCGAAGCGTCTCTTCCCTGCCGAGAATCCATGCGATTTCCACTGCGCCGCCGGGCGTGACCGCCTTGCCTGCCAGCGCAATCCGCACCGGCCACATGACCTTTGCGTTCTTCAGCTCCTGCTGGGCGGCATAGTCTGTCATCACGGCTTTGATTGCCTCCGGCTCCCAATCGCCCAGCGCTTCAAACCGGGGCAGGACGGCATTCAGCATCTCCACGGAGGATTCCGGGGTGCTCTTGGACTTCTTGTTTGTGTACAGCTCGGCGGAGTAGTCCGGAAGAGCGTCGTAGAAATCCACCTGCGCCGGGATGTCCGTCAGCCGCTCACAGCGCTGCTGGAGGGTGGCGGCAATTTTGGCGGGGTCAATGGCGGGATTCGCCACTGTCTGGCGGATATATGGCTCTGCCACGGCGGCAAACGCCTGGGGGGTCATCGCCTTGATATACACCGCATTGAAATGGGTCAGCTTGGCCATGTCAAAGATTGCGGGGGATTTGGAGATTCGGCTGATGTCAAAAATCTTTACCATATCGGACAGGGAGAAAATTTCCTCCTCTCCCTCGGGAGACCAGCCCAAAAGTGCCACATAATTCACCACCGCCGGGGTGAGATACCCCATCTGGATCAGATCCTCATAGCTGGGGTCGCCGTGGCGCTTGCTCATCTTGTGCTGTGCGTCCCGCATGACGGGGGAGCAGTGGACATAGGTGGGAATCGGCCAGCCAAAGCCCTGATAGAGCAGGTTGTACTTCGGGGCAGAGGACAGGTATTCATTCCCCCGCACCACATGGGTAATCCCCATCAGGTGGTCGTCCACCACGTTGGCGAAGTTATAGGTGGGCAGGCCGTCGCTTTTGAGCAGCACGCCCTCGTCCAGATCGGCGTTGTCCACGCTGATGCGGCCAAAGATCACGTCGTCAAAGCTGGTCTGGCCGGGCTGGATCTTCTGGCGGATGACATAGGGCTTGCCCTGGGCGGCAAGGGCATCCGACTCCTCCTGAGAGATGTCCCGATAGGGGCAGATATGCTTTGTGGCTGCGGCGCCAAGGGCAGCGCCGTGGACGGCGCTCTCCTCGTTTTTCTGGCAGAAGCAGCGGTATGCCCCGCCCCGGTGCATGAGAAGCTGGGCGTATTTTTTGTAGAAATCCCGGCGCTCCGTCTGGATATAGGGGCCTACGGGGCCGCCTACATCAGGGCCTTCGTCGTGGTCAAGGCCGCACTGCTCCAGCGTGCGGTTGATGACCTCCACCGCCCCTTCCACCTGCCTTGCCTGATCCGTGTCCTCAATGCGAAGCAGGAACTTTCCCCCCGCATGACGGGCAATCAGCCATGTGTAGAGGGCTGTTCTCAGGTTCCCAACGTGCATATACCCGGTGGGGCTGGGGGCGAAGCGTGTGCGCACCTCTCCTTTGGGGATGCGCTGCTCCATCTGGTCAAACCAATCCATATCCAATGCCATTGTTCCGGCCTCCTGTACCTTATTTCTTCAAAAGTATACCCTACTTTTCTTCCTTTGGCAAGATATACCCTGGGATGTGTGGGTTTTTTCCTTTTGCCCCACCGTTTCGGAGGGAGCAAAGGTTTTGCCCGCAAAAGAGGAAAAAGGGGTTGACAAACGGGAGAAAAAGTGATAACCTAGACAGGCTGAATGCTGATGTGGCTCAATGGCAGAGCATCTCACTCGTAATGAGAAGGTTGTCAGTTCGATTCTGACCATCAGCTTGAACCCCCGCCTGTTTCGTGGTGAAACGGGCGGGGGTTTTGGCGCCGCTCCTGTCTGCATCCCAAACACAGCAGCAGACCCTTCAAACAGTTTTTTAGAATCTATTTGTTCATTTTGATAATAGATAGGCTGCAGCCTGCTATGATAGCTTCCCTTATCGGGACATGTCCTAACACACGATACAAGCCCTCCGGCTATCACAGGCCGGAGGGCTTTGTTTTATCTTGCGGTTTTGCAACGGGGCAGTTTTCTATTATGTGACCATCCGGTTTGTTCAGAACGTGTGAAACGGCTCCCTCCGCCCCTTCGGGGCACCTCCCTCTAGGAGGGAGGCATTGGCAAATCTGTTATGACTTCAAATCTTTGCCAACGGCTCCCTCTTAGAGTGAGCCCGTCTCGGAAACGTGCCGGTGGCACGTTTCAGGGCGAGTGGGATAAAATGCCGAAGGCACACCTCTGCGAAAGGCTGTCTGCGCAGCAGACTGGGGGAGAGTCCCCCAAGCTGACTCAAACGGATAACCATTTTATGTTATTTTGACATCGCTCTGGGGTGCGCTCTGGTGTACACGTCCTTCAGGCGGCCGTTCACCAGCTTGGCATAGACCTGTGTGGAAGAGATGTCCGCATGACCCAGCATCTCCTGAATGGCGTGGATGTCTGCGCCGTTTTCCAGCAGATGGGCGGCGAAGGAGTGGCGCAGGGTGTGGGGGGTGATCTCCGACTGAATCCCCGCCTGTTCGCCGTAGAACTTGATGAGCTTCCAGAAGCCCTGACGGCTCATGCGGGTGCCGTTCATATTGACAAACAGCGCCTGCTCCCCATCGGCGGCCAGTCTGGGGCGGACATCCCGGAGGTAGTCCGTCAGCGCCCTCTGGGCGGCGGCATAGATGGGAATAATCCGGGTTTTATCCTTGCTGACACAGCGGATACAGCCTGCGGAGAGAAAAACGTCGCTCTCGTTTAAGCCGATCAGCTCGCTGACACGGATGCCCGTGGCGTAGAGCACCTCCAGCATGGCATGATCCCGGTAGCCCTTGGCGTCCACGCACTGGGGC
>CAJOOV010000086.1 GCA_905236265.1 uncultured Oscillospiraceae bacterium
AAATTCGATGACAGCGCATGGCCGGAGCAGACAAGCTGGGAGAAGGCGCTGTCCGATGTGCGATAGGGAGGGATTGCCGTGGTAAACCGTGATATGCTTGCCTACGGGCAGGCCAGAAGCGTGATTCGGGAGCTGTTTGAGTACGGCAGGCAGCGTGCAGCCGTTGTGGGAGAGGAGCATGTGTATGACTTCTCTCTGGGCAACCCCAGCGTGGCCCCGCCGCCTGAGGTGGAGGAGACCATCCGCCGCCTTGTCTCCGAGCGTGACCCCTGCGCCCTGCACGGGTACACCAGCGCCCCCGGAGACCCCGCCGTCCGAGAGCGCATTGCCGCCTCCCTCTCCCGGCGCTTCGGGACAGTGTGCAAGGGGGAGGAGCTTTACCTCACCTGCGGCGCCGCCGCCGGGCTGTGCTGCTGTCTGTGCGCCCTGTGCCAGCCGGGGGACGAGGTAATCACCTTTGCCCCCCTCTTCCCGGAGTACGGCGTATTCATCCGCACCGCCGGAGCCGCCATGAAGGTCTGCCCTGCGGAGACAGAGGCCTTCCAGATTGATTTTGCCGCACTGGAGGCGCTGCTCTCCCCCAAGACGGCGGCAGTGATTGTCAACTCCCCCAACAACCCCTCCGGGGCGGTCTACTCCGAGGCAACGCTGAAGCGCCTTGCCGCCCTGCTGGAGGAGAAGTCCCGTGCCTTTGGCCGTCCCGTCTACCTCATCTCCGATGAGCCATACCGGGAGATTGCCTTTGCCGGGACGGATGTGCCTTGGCTGCCCCGGCTGTACCGGGACACACTGGTGGTCTACAGCTGGTCAAAGTCCCTCTCCCTGCCGGGGGAGCGGATTGGCTATGTCTATGTCCCGGCGCAGGTGACCGAGAGCGCCCAGGTCTATGCCGCCGTGGCCGGGGCAGGCAGAGCGCTGGGCTATGTGTGCGCCCCCAGCCTGATCCAGCGCCTTGCCGCCGCCTGCTGTGACCTCACCGCTGACCTCACCGTCTACGAGGAAAACGCCCGCCTGCTCACAAGGGAGCTGCGGGAGATGGGCTATCATGTGCCCCGGCCCCAGGGGACATTTTACCTCTTCCCCCGCTCCCCCATCCCCGATGACGCCGCCTTTTCCCGTGCAGCGCAGGCGCTTGACCTGCTCATTGTACCGGGCAGCGGGTTTCACTGCCCCGGACATGTGCGCATAGCATTTTGTGTGCCCCGGCGGCGGATAGAGGGGGCGCTGCCGGTGTTCCGGGCGCTGGCGCAGCGGTATTTGTGAGGAGAGGGGAGAGAAAGGAAGGAAGGGACAGCCGGGAGGCGGAGAGGCAGAAAGCGTGCAAAGGCTCCACGTCCTGCGGGAGACCCTTGCACGCTGTTTCTTTCTGCTGTTTACATTACCACCGGGGTAGTACCTCCACCCGTCCGTCCTCCAGATGGTAGAGCATCCCCACGACCTGCATCCCCTCCTGCTCCAGAGACTGGATCTCCAGAGAGCTTTCAATCCGCTCCACGCTGTGCGCCACGTTGAGGCAGCAGGCTCTCACCTCGTCCCGCTCCTCTCCGATGGCCTTTTTGATCTCGTCGGTGATGAACCTGATGTAGCCGGAGGGGTCGTGGTTCATGGCGGCATCCACCGCCCCGCAGAGCGTATGCCCCAGCACCACGATCAGCTTTGCCCCCAGATGGGAGGCGGCATATTCAATGCTGCCCAGCTGGTGGTGATCGATCACGTTGCCCGCCACCCGGATGACAAACAGCTCCCCCACGCCTGCGTCGAAAATCGCCTCGGGAATCACCCGTGAGTCAGAGCAGGCAATCACCACGGCGTAGGGCTTCTGCCCCCGGCGGGCGGTATGGCGGCGAATCTCCGGGGAGGTGTCCCCGATGGTGTGCAGTCCCTTTTGATATTGAAGGTTCCCCGCCCTCAGGCGTTCCAGCGCCTGAGAGGCGGTTTTTGTCTCGTATCCGTCCATATTCGGCTCCTCCCCTTGGGTTATTCCGCCTTGAGTATGTACAGTCTGGACTCAAAGTCCCCCTGCTCCAGCCGCCCGGTCTCTATCAGCGCCGACAGGGGGTCGGAGGTAATCAGTCCGCAGTGCATCAGCTCGTCCCCGTAGTGGGAGCGTCCCGTGGCGGAGTTTACATATTCCAGCGCCGGGTCAAGCCCCATCAGCCGCACCCGGCCAAAGCTCTTGTTTGCCTGATTCAGCACCCGGTACCAGCCCACAATGGCGGTCTTTTTGTCCTCGCTCACCACCATCCACACCGTCTCGTTGCCCTCAAAGGGGCTTTTCAGGCGGTAGAAGCTGCCGAACTGGAACAGAGAACGGTACTGCTTCATAAAGGCGATCTGTTCCCGCACCTGCGCCAGCTCCTCCTGGCTGAGGCGGTTGAGATCCAGCTCATAGCCGAAGGTGCCGAAATAGGCCACGTTCGCTCTGGTATGCAGGGGGGTCATGCGCATCACCTGATGGTTGGGGGAGACGGACACATGCGCCCCCATGCTGCTCACTGGGTAGCAAAGGCTGGTGCCGTACTGAATCTTCAGCCGCTCCACAGCATCGGAGTCGTCACTTGTCCAGCACTGGGGGGCATAGTAGAGCATACCGGGGTCAAACCTCGCCCCGCCGCTGGCGCAGGACTCAAAGAGAACCTCCGGGAACTCCTCCCGCAGCCGCTCGTACAGGCTGTAGACCCCCAGAATATAGCGGTGGAATACCTCTCCCTGACGGTCGGCAGGGAGGGCGGCGGAATAGCACTCTGTGATATACCGGTTCATGTCCCACTTCACATAGGACACCTTCGCCCCGCCCAGAATCGCCGCCATGCTGTCGTGAATATAGTCCACCACCTCCCGGCGGGAGAAGTCCAGCACAAGCTGATGCCGCCCCACGCTGGAGCGCCTGCCCGGTGTGCGGAGAATCCAGTCCGGGTGGGCACGGTAGAGGTCTGAGTCCTCGTTCACCATCTCCGGCTCGAACCACAGCCCGAACCTCATGCCCAGCGCCTCCACCCGCTCTGCCAAACCGGACACGCCGTTGGCCAGCCGCCGGGGGTTGGCCACCCAGTCCCCCAGTCCGGCGTGGTCGCTGCACCGCTGGCCGAACCATCCGTCGTCCAGCACAAACAGCTCCACGCCGCACTCCTTCGCCTTGGAGGCGATTTCAATCAGCCTGTCCTCGGTGAAGTCAAAATAGGTGGCCTCCCAGTTGTTGATGAGGATGGGCCGGGGACGGTCACGCCAATAGCCTCTGGCAAGGCGGCTGCGGTAGAGCCGGTGGAAGGTCTGGCTCATGCCGTTGAGCCCCTCGTCAGAGTAGACCAGCACCGCCTCCGGGGTCTGGAAACGCTCTCCCGGCTCCAGCTTCCAGTCAAAGCCGAAGGGGTTGATGCCTGCCAGAAGCCGGGTAGTGTCGTAGGCATCCACCTCGGCCGAGAGACGGAAGCTGCCGCTGTACACCAGCGACACGCCGATGACCTCCCCCTGACGTTCCCCTGCGTCCGCCCGCAGCAGCGCCGCAAAGGGGTTCTGTTCGTGGGAGGAGGCACCCCGTGTGCTGTCAATGGCAGTCATTCCCGGCGTCAGCGCCCGGCGTATGATGTGCCGCTCCCTCGCCCACGCCCCGGAGAGCTGCAGCCAGTGGTAGCCGCTGTCCGGGAGATCCAGACAAAGGCTCATCGCCCGCTTCAAATGCACGGCGCTCTCCCCCTGATTGCGTATGCTCACGCTGCGGGCAATGGCGGGATAGCGGGCAAAGATGGTATAGAGCAGCACGGCCTCCACCCCGGTGAGCTCGTCTCTCAGGGTGACGGTGAGGGTTTCCGCCTCCCCCTCCTCCTGGGTATAGGTGGCAGGGAGTCCGGGGAGCCGGGGCTTGCCCGGCGCAACGCTGTAGCCTGCAAAGACGAAATCGGACAGGGTGCTGCCGTTCTCCTGCGCCACCTCCACCGCCGGATAGCGGAAATCCCCGCTGCCGTAGACCGGATATTCCAGCCGGGTGAGGTTCAGGGAGAAGGTGCCGTCCTCGTCAAAGGGGCAGGCGGTCATGGCACGGAAGGTCTTTTCCTGCAGGTGGGAGAAGTCCTCCCTGTCGTGAATGCGCTGTCCGTAATAGAGCTGTCCCAGATGTCCGTTTTGCAGCACCGTCATCACATAGCTGATTTCATCGTTAAAGAGGTGGAAGGTGCCGGTTTTTTCGTGAAAGATGATTCCCATAGAGCTGCCTCCTGTCGTATGATTGATAGAAATGAAACCCCCGAAAAAAACAGACCCTGAACGGGATGTCCCGCAGGGTCTGTTCTCGCGCTGTCAGGGCGTGGTGCGCCGCACAGCCTCTTCCCCGATCACGGCGGAGTCAAAGCTGCTGGGCTGGGAGGCATCCTCCCTGGCATCCACAGGCAGGCCGGAGTCCGGCACGCCGTCCACCATAGTCTCGTAGAAGGTGGCGTTTGCCCCCACATGAACCTCGGAATTGGCATCGCTGGGTCTTGACACGGAGCAGCTCAGATCCCCGATCAGGCAGCGGTAGGGGCTGGCCACAAGCTTGGAGAGCACCTGCTCCATGGTGGCATAGTTGGGGGCTGTGAACTGCAGGGCAAAGCTCCTGCGAATCTGGTCTCCGTCTCTGGTCACATCCGCAAAGCTGATGGAGTAGTTATTGGTGATGCTCAGAGCGTCGTTGAGCAGCGCCAGCTCCGCCTTGGCATTGTTATAGCTGGCCATGGCACTGACCCCCTCACCGTCACGCAGGGTCTCCAGCTCGGAGCTCATGCGGCTCAGCGTCTCGATCTGCAGGTTCACTGCATCCAGCTCCATCTGGATGGACGCCTTCTCCGCCTCAGCAGAGGCCAGCGCAGTGCGCACCGGCTGGTCGATAAACTGGTAGTAGAGCATTCCCAGCAGCACAACGGCGAGGAATACCATCAGAATCTTCTCTTTCAGCGTAAAGTCACGGCTCAGAATTTTCATGGCATCATCCCCTCCACTCTCGCTTCAGACTCTTCCCTTGCCTGGGCAAGGCTGTCCATGGTGTTGGCTGTCTTGCCGATCACCTGACTGGCCAGACTCTCCTCCTGCTCCTGAGCCTCCGCTGTCTCACTGTCCTCCACAATCTTCTCCTGATCCGGGGCGCTGTTCAGATAGATGAGGATATGCCCCACCACGTCGCCCTGTACGGAGCCGTCCTTGGCAAAGGCGTTGGTGCTGGTGGTGGCGGCGGTGGTCACGGTGCAGAAGTCCACCAGCGGATCCTGATTGAGCTGCTGCGCCAGCAGGTTGATGTCCTGCAAGTCTCCTCTGGTAATGTCCAGCGTCAGGGTGTTGCCCTGTACAGACCAGGTGGACACCCATGCCTGAGGCAGCACAAGGCGCTGCATCAGCTCCAGCACTGCCAGCCGGTCGGTACGGTTCATCTCCTCGCTGGTCATGCCGGAGTAGGTATAGTGGGCATACTCCTGCGTCAGCTCGCCGAAGTCATCCAGCTTTTCCTTGCTCTGGGTGAGCCTGCTTTGGAGAATGGCAACCTCCTGCTGCGCCTCGGACACCTGCATCAGCCGGTCAATCACGGCAAACTTGCTCACCAGCGCCGCCACAACAATGACTGCCACAAGAGACGGTATCATGGCCAGCGGATTGATGGGCTTCTCGCCTGCGGTGGCAAGGTTGATGGAGCGTTTCACTGGCAGGCTTCTTTTGGTCAGCTTTCTGACCCCTTTGCCCCCTGCCTTTCCCGCTTTCTTAGTCAAACTAGGCAATGTCTACACCTCCTGTCAATCCATGGCAACGCCGATGGCCTGAACCAATTCGTAGCAGTTTTCCAGCTTATCGCCGCCGGGCACCAGATCTGCCGCCTGATGGATCTGCAGATCCAGCGTATCCGCAATGGCCTGACGCAGCGGCGCAATCACTGCCCCGCCGCCGCAGAGCCAGATGTCATTGATCTGGCTGTCCGGGTTGCTGAAGCGGTAGAAGTTCAGCGCCCGCATCAGCTCCACTGCGATATTGCCGTAAGCGCCTACGCAGGCCGGCTTCTCCTGACAGTTGTCGAAGTTGTTGAGCAGATAGGTGTGGGCAAGATGAACGTCCACGTTATAGGCATCTGCCAGCGCCTGATCCAGTGCGGACAGTCCGATTTCAAGGTTACGGGTGACGATATGCCGGTCTCCCCGGAACATATACATGCGCACTGCCTGATAGCCCAGATCCAGAATGCAGTACTCCCCGTAGCCCTCCTCCCGCTTCTCCAGCCTGCGGATCAGGGTGGTATAGGCGCTGACGGCGGGGGCAGCCTTTGCCATGCGCAGACCCGCCTTGCGCAGCAGGTCTCTGGACTCCTTCACCAGAGACCGGGGGGCAGCGCAGGCCAGCAGCTCCATGGTGGTGCCCATGTTCTCCTCATCGTCCTGCTCCCCGGCGTTCTCCTGATTCTGCTCACCCTCCGGTGTTTCTTCCTCCTCCTGAAGGATCTCCTCCGGGGTGGAGATCATGGCATAGTCAAACACATAGTCCTTCAGCTCTTCTGTGATGTAATCCCGGAACTCAAAGGGCAGATTGTAGACAAGCTGGTCTACCGTCATCCGGGGCGTGGTGACGTTTCGCACAAACACGGTCTCAGAGGCAAAGACAATGGCTGCATCCTTGCAGCGGATTCCATTTTCCTTCATTGTATTGCGGATCAGCTCGCCCATGCTCTCCACGGACACAACCCGGTACTCCCGAACCAGAGCGTTGGGGATGGGGACGGACACATACTTCTTCACATGCCCTCCGCTCACCAGCGCCAGCTTCAGGCTGTCCGAGCCTATGTCTACCCCTAAAAACATTTTTGCCATAGAAAGACCTCGTTTCTTACTCAGTATTGTTTTATTTTGACACACATTCCCGGTACACCACCGGTTCTGATGCGTATTTCAGATTGCGTCCGGCGCCTGCGCCGCCGCTCTCACAGTCCCAGCAGGCCCAGATACCACTGCACCAGCCCATCGCCCCAGAGCAGCATTCCGGCGGCAGCGGCGGCGATGGACGGGCCGAAGGGAATCAGCTCCTCCCGGTTTCCCACCGCCTTGCGCACCACGGCAAACACCAGCCCCAGCACGGCTGCCAGCATCACGGAGAACAGGGCGGACACCGGCCCCAGATACAGCCCCACAAGGGCAAAGAGCTTGATGTCCCCTCCCCCCAGAGAGTCCTTTTTCAAAAGGGCGTCCATGCCCAGAGAGATGAGCAGAATGCCCCCTCCGAAGCCCACCGCCGCAAGCAGGTGGGCAATGATCTCCCCTGCGCTCATTCCAACGAAGGGCAGCGTCACAAGCCACGCCGCCGCAGCCAGAATCAGCGTCTCGTCAGGAATGATGTATGCCTCCAGATCCACCAGAGACAGGCAGAACAGGCAGCACAGGAAGATCCAGTTGCGAAGGCACACCACCGTCAGGTCAAACTCACCCAGACATGCCACGGTAAGCGCCGCAAAGGCCAGCTCTGCGGCGAGATAGCGGGGGGAGATGGGTGCGCCGCAGTGGCGGCATTTCCCCCGCAGAAACAGCCAGCTGAACACCGGAACCAGATCCGGCACGCCCAGATCGTGGCCGCACGCAGGGCAGCGGCTTCTCCCCTTCCACCACGGCTCGTCATGGGCGACACGGTAGGCGGCGCAGTTCAGGAAGGAGCCGAAGGCCGCCCCCAGAACCGCCGCTACAAAGACACAGTAAGCCAGAATGCCTGTATCGGCATAAATGCTCATCCTTTCCTCACCTCTCAGCCGTAGCAGTCCCCGGTCCAGCCCTCGTCCGGGTCCCATTCGGCATAGTGCTCCGGGTCAGCAAAGACGAAGTAGCACAGCTCCCCCTCCTCTGCGCCGGTGTCGCTGCCGAATTCGCTGTGACCCATGATGCCGTAATAGGCCACGTTTTTCTTCTTCTCATAGCCCTTTGTGGTGGCAGTGCCTCTTTTGAAGGTCACGGGCTCATCCGTGAGCACCGCCTCCCACTCCTCGCCGTTGAGGTTGAAGGTGAGCGTCTGGGGGAACTCGTCCTCCACCAGCCGTCTCATGGCCAGCTTGTCGTCGATCTGGGTCAGCACATACCCTGCGTTCAGCCGGGTGCGGCGTTTGGTGTCGCTGTCGTGCTTGCCGCACACCAGATCATAGGGCAGGTTCCTGTCCTGCGTGCGCACCAGATAGACCTTTCCCCCTCCGGGGCAGAGGTCATCCCAGCCGTTCATGGCCACCGTGACCACCTCCTGCGCCTGACGGGCGTCCTCCTTGCCCTGATTGACAATGACATCCTCTGCCAGACGGCGGCGGGCGGAGTCCAGCCCCACGGCGCAGGCGACCTCCTCTCCCCCGGCATTGAAGGCGCGGATCTTCGGCACTGCAATCACCACAGCCATGACAATGACCAATATTACCATAATGAGTGCCATCCGGCTGATGCCCGCATTTCTGCCCTTCACCGGCCTATTGCAGCTCTTCAACTGTATCACCAGCCTTTTCACAAATTTACGCAAGCTAATATTAGCACTTTTCTACAACAAAATCAAGACGGATAGAAAAGGATAGGGTGGAATATGCGCAGGAAAGAATTGTATCCTCCGCTGCGGCGGTTTTCTCCTCCCCTGCGGGGGGATTTCCGGGGGCATGTCCCCGCAGGGGAAAAGCGGGGGGCATCCTCTGTTGATTTATGCCGGTATTCTTGGTATAATATCATTATTGGATTGACTTTGCGGGACACAGGGCAGTGCCGTTCCCGAAGGATGGCTGTCCCCCAGGGCAGCAGAGGCAGGAGTGAGTGACGCATGACAGGTTCTACATTACCCTTTGACACCTCCCGATATGAAAAGCGCCGTGCCAGCTCCCTGATCTACGAGCCTGTTTTCAATGCCGAGGGCAGCCTTGTGGATTTCCGGGTGGTCTACGTCAGCGACGCTCTTGCGGAGCTGTGGCACGCAGAGTGCCGCTGTCCGGACTGCCTGGGCACCCTGCTGCGGGGCAGCGGGCTGCTGGACGAATACTCCCTTCGCATGATGGAGCAGTCCTATACCGGCACGCCCCGCTGCTTTGTCTCCTACCTGCCTTCGGTGGAGCTGCGGCTGTTTTTCGAGCCCATTGACGGACTGAGCGCCCCCTACAGCGGCTTCTATCTCACGGAGATCTCAGACGACGCCTCCTTCAGCACCAAGGAGCATTTTCTCCACAACGTGCGGCTGATGGGAAACAACGCCGTGCTGTTTCGCACCCTGCGGGAGGGGCAGTATGAGGCGGAGTATGTCTCCGGGGAGTTTGCGGAGATGATGGAGTGCAGCGTGGAGCAGGCGAAGCAATTGCTGCAGGGTACCGGATTTTACAAAATCACCGACCCGGAGGACCGCCCCCTGCTGCGCAGTATGCTCCGCCACCGGATCAACTATAAGGGGGGCAACACCCTCACCCTGCGCAAAACCACCGCAAAGCGGCGGCACATCTGGTGTAATGTCCACTTCGCCTTTATCGACGACTTCAACGGGCAGTATATCTACTGCACCTATACCGATGTCACCGCCCTGAAGGAATATGAGGAGCGCCTGCGCAGCGTCTACTCCGCCATGGGCAACAGCTTCTATCAGGTCAGCGACAAGACCCTTGGGATGTTCCGCATCAACCTCACCCGCGACAGCATTGAGGAGGTCAAGGGCAGGGAGCTTTACCGCACCGACACCTCCAGCCTCTCCTATACGGAGTCTATGCGCCGGCGTGCCCATAACTACCCCATCCCTGCAGAGCGCACCCTCTTTCTGCAGCAGTTTGACCGGGAGCGCCTCATCGCCTCCTACCTCACCGGCAGCACCAGCGTCTCTCAGGTGATCTATTCCATCCGTCAGGATGGCCGCTCCTGCTTTGTCAGCTTCTCCGCCGCTGTCACCCGCCACCCCCTCACCGGGGACATGATGGCCTTCATCACGGAGCGGGAGTGCAACAGCGAAAAGGTGCGGGAAACCCTCACCAGCAAAATCCTCGCCCAGCAGTTTGACATGGTGGCCTATCTGGTGGACGGGGAATACGGCGTCACCATCGGCGACGAGGCGAGAATCAAGCGGGGCAGCATCTTTCCCACCACCCGCAGCGGCAAATACCGGCAGTATCTGGAGCATCAGGTCTACCCGGTGCTCATCGGCACGAAGGAGGAGCGGGAGGATGCCATGCGTGCCCTCGACCCGGAGACCGTCGCCCGTGCGCTGGCGGTATCCGACCCCTATGTGGTGAACATCGGCATTGAGATGGACGGGGAGACCTACTACAAGCGCTTCGACTTTTACAGCATTGACCCCAATGCGAAATTCTATATCCTCCTGAAAAGCGACACCACCGAGATCCAGAAGGAGCAGATCGCCCGGAACCAGCAGCTCCGGGAGGCGCTGGAGGCGGCCAATCAGGCCAATGTGGCAAAAACCGCCTTCCTCTCCAGCATGAGCCACGAGATCCGCACCCCCATGAACGCCATCATCGGTCTGGACAGCATCGCCCTGAAGGACCCGGACATCTCCCAGCGCACCAGAGAGCAGCTGGAGAAGATCGGCGGCAGCGCCCGGCACCTGCTCAATCTCATCAACGACATTCTGGACATGAGCCGCATCGAGAGCGGGCGCATGACCCTGAGAAGCGAGGAGTTCTCCTTCTCCGAAATGCTGGAGCAGATCAACACCATGATTAACAGCCAGTGTCAGGACAGGGGGCTGACCTACGAGTGCCACGTTCTGGGGCATGTGGACGACTACTACATCGGCGACAATATGAAGCTCAAGCAGGTCATCATCAACATTCTGGGCAATGC
The DNA here is from genome assembly GCA_905236265.1 of uncultured Oscillospiraceae bacterium. Taxonomy (GTDB): domain Bacteria; phylum Bacillota; class Clostridia; order Oscillospirales; family Oscillospiraceae; genus Onthomonas. Next base: position 10,788 of record CAJOOV010000086.1, read on the forward strand.
GGTGAAGTTCACCCCCGCCCCCGGACGGGTGAGCTGCACTGTGGAGCGCACGGCGGAGTTTGAGGGGCAGTCCACCCTGCGCTTTGTCATGTCGGATACCGGCATCGGCATGGACAAGTCCTATCTGCCCCACATCTTCGAGGCGTTTTCTCAGGAAAACGACTCCCGTACCAGCAAATTCGGCAGCACCGGTCTGGGTATGGCCATCACGAAGAACATTGTGGAGCTGATGAACGGCAATATCTCCGTGGAGAGCGAGCGGGGCGTGGGCTCCACCTTTACAGTGAACGTGACCCTGCGCAACAGCGAGCGCAGCGCCCAGCAGGTGCGGGATGTGTCTGCGCAGGATCTGAAGGTCATGGTGATCGACGACGACCCCGTGGCCTGCGAACATGCACAGATCATCCTCTCCGAGCTGGGCATCTCCGCCGACACCTGCCTCAGCGGGCGGGAGGCGCTGGACACCATTCAGCTCAAGGCCGCCCGCCGGGAGGCGTATAACCTGATTTTTGTGGACTGGAAAATGCCGGAGCAGGACGGCATCGCCGTGACCAGAGAGATTCGCCGCATTGCAGGCTCCGAGTCCGCCGTCATCGTCCTCACCGCCTACCACTGGGACGAGATTGAGGAGGAGGCCAGGCTTGCCGGGGTGGACGGCTTTATGG
>CAJOOV010000087.1 GCA_905236265.1 uncultured Oscillospiraceae bacterium
CCCCCTGCCAGCGCCGCCTCCAACTGGGCAATGCGCGCCGACAGCCCCTCCGAAGAGGTGTCCAGCGCCGGGTCGCACAGACGGATCAGGCAAAGCTCTGCGTCCGTGCGCTGGTTGGCGCTGCTGCGCATCCGGCTCTGGGCGCTTTGCAGCAGCTCCAGCATCTGCACCATGCGCTGGGAGGTGAGCCCCTTGGAGAGGGTGTCCAGCGTCTCCTGATCGTAGCCCCCTGCCATCAGGGCGCTGCCCCCGGCGGGAGCGGTTTTGCGGATGAGCAGGTCACGCACCAGCGCCGCCAGCTCCCCCAGAAGCCCGGACACGCCCTTGCCTGCGGCGTAGAGGCTTCCGAACTCCTCCAGCGCCCCGGCGGTATTGCCCCGGCGGATGTGGTTCATCAGGTGGGCTGTGCGCAGGTTCCCCGCCAGCCCCAGTGTGTCCAGCACGCTCTCCCGGTTGATCTGTCCCCCCGGTGCGGCGCACTGATCCAGCAGGGACAGAGCGTCCCGCAGCGCCCCGTCCGCCAGCCTTGCCAGCAGTGCGGCGGCGTCGTCGGTGAGGTCAATGCCCTCCGCCCCGGCCACATGGGAGAGCCTTCTCTGGATGTCCGGCGGGGTGATGCGCTGGAAGGAGAAGCGCTGGCAGCGGGAGAGAATCGTAGCCGGAACCTTGTGCAGCTCCGTGGTGGCCAGAATGAACATCAGATGCTCCGGCGGCTCCTCCAAAATCTTCAAAAGGGCGTTGAAGGCGGCGTTGGTGAGCATGTGAACCTCGTCCACGATATAGACCCTGCGGCGCACCTCGGCAGGGGAGTACACTGCCTCGTCCCGCAGCGAGCGCACCTGATCTACGCCGTTGTTGCTGGCAGCGTCCAGCTCCACCACGTCCAGAATGGTTCCGTCGTCTATCCCCCGGCAGGCGGCGCAGGCATTGCAGGGGTCGCCGTGGTCAGGGTTGAGGCAGTTCACCGCCTTGGCCAGTATTTTGGCGCAGGTGGTCTTTCCGGTGCCCCGTGTGCCGGTGAACAGATAGGCGTGGGACAGGCGCTGGGTCTCCACCTGCGTGCGCAGGGTCTGGGTGATATGCTCCTGCCCCACCACGTCCTCAAAGGTCTGTGGCCGCCATTTCCGGTATAGTGCCTGATACATCTCTTCCCCTCCCTGTGGATAGAAAAAAGCCCATGGAGACCGCTCGCTTTGCTGCGCTCTCTGAAGCGGTAAACGGCTCGGACCGACTTGCTGCGGCACACCTCAGGTTCCGCTTAATGCTGCTCGGTTCCCCGCCTGACATGGTTCACGGTCTGACGTTGCGCAGGGCCGGCCGTCAACACCGCTTACCGCTTCAGACAACATAGCAAAGGCCGGGAAGTTCCCTTCCCTGACAGGGGCGGCGCTCCGTGAGCCGTCTTGACCTTCACCAAGGTTTTATTATTCTACTATACTTCCGCCCGTTTTTCAAGGGTGAGTTTTATCTTTTCTCCAAATGTTTTCGCCCTGTGTGGAGTCAGTCTGCACCGGAGGACAGGGCTCTTTTGCAAAAATACCGGTTCCATAAGGGAAATCCTTTCAGTTTTCTGAAATCGTGCCGGGGAGAATTGACTTTCCCGGAGAAGAATGATACCATGTCTCCGAACGTGTATCACAAAGGAGTGTATGCGGAAGATGAAACGATCCGTGCTTGAATACCTGCGGCGCTCCGCCGCACGGCTGCCTGAGAAAACGGCAGTGATAGATGAAAAGGAGTCCATGACCTACCGGGAGCTGCTGGGCTACAGCCTGCGCATTGGCTCTGAGGTCGCCTCCTGCGCCCCCTCCGGCGCACCGGTTCCGGTGCTGATGGAGAAATCCGCCAAGACCCTCTCCGCCTTTCTGGGCATTGCGCAGGCGGGGTGCTTTTATGTGCTGATGAGTCCGGAGCTGCCCCGCAGCCGTCTGGAGCAGATTCAGTCCGTTCTGGAGGCCCAGTGGGTGATTACCGACGAGGCGCACCGGGCGCTGGCAGAGGAGCTGTTCGCCCCGGAGCGTGTGCTTTTGGTGGAAACGCTGCTGGAGGCCGATGTGGACGAGGCGCTGCTGAGCCGCCGGGAGGCCCAGCGGCTTGACCTTGACCCCCTGTATGCCAACTTCACCTCCGGCTCCACCGGCGTACCCAAGGGCGTTGTGGTGGGGCACCGCAGCGTGCTGGACTTTATCGACGTGTTCACCCGCACCTTTGCCTTCCGGGAGGACGATGTGTTTGCCAATCAGGCGCCCTTTGACTTCGACGTGTCCGTGAAGGACATCTACTCTTCTCTGGCAGTGGGAGGCACGCTGGTGATTGTACCCCGGCGGCTGTTCTCCCTGCCCACGGAGCTGCTGGACTTTTTGTGTGCCCACAATGTCACCGTCATGGTCTGGGCCGTGTCCGCCCTGTGCCTGATTACCACCTTCCATGCACTGGACTACAAGACCCCGGAGACGGTGCGTCAGGTGCTTTTCAGCGGCGAGGTCATGCCCATGAAGCACCTGAAGGAGTGGATGGCCCACCTGCCCCGGACCCGGTTTGTCAACCTCTACGGTCCCACGGAGATTACCTGCAACTGCACCTACCACATCATTGACCGGGAGCGGGACTACGGCGACGTGATCCCCATGGGCACCGCCTTTGAAAACGAGCAGGTGCTGCTGCTGGACGGGGAGAACCGTCTGGTGACCCAGCCGGAGGTGAACGGGGAGGTCTGCGTGCGGGGCTCGGCGCTGGCGCTGGGCTACTACAACGCATGGCCCCAGACCAACGAGCATTTTGTCCAAAACCCCCTGAACAGCCACTTCATTGAATATATCTACCGCACGGGAGACCTTGCCCACTACAATGAGGCGGGAGAGCTGGTCTTTGCCGGGCGGAAGGATTTCCAGATTAAGCACATGGGACACCGCATTGAGCTGGAGGAAATCGAGCGTGCCATCGCCGCCGTGCCCGGCATTGAGCGTGCCTGCTGCATCTTTGACGAGAAGAAGAGCAAGCTCAAGGGCTTCTATGTGGGCGCAGTGGACAAAAAGGAGCTGCACCACATCCTCTCTGAGCAGCTGCCCTTCTTCATGGTGCCCGGTGTGCTGACCCCGCTGGAGCAGATGCCCCTGACGAAAAACGGCAAGATCGACCGCAAAGCCCTTGCCGCCCTGAAGAGAGGAGGCCGGGCATGACCACACAACAGATACAGGCGATCGCCCGTGACTGGGGCACGCCCACCTATGTGTTCGACCTTGGCGTTTTAAAGCGCCGGGTGGACTATCTGAAAAGCCGCCTCCCCCAGCGGGTGCAGCTCTGCTACGCCATTAAGGCGAATACCTTCATCACCGGCGCACTGAACGAGATCATGCCCCGGTTTGAGATCTGTTCCCCCGGCGAGTACCGGGTCTGTCAGGCGCTGGACATTCCCGGCAGGAAGATGGTAATCTCCGGGGTGTACAAGACCCCCTCCTTCATCCGGGAGCTGGCACAACAGCGCAGCGACATCGGCGTGTATACCGTGGAGTCCGAGGAGCAGCTTGCCCTGCTGAAGTGCGTGGCAAGGGAGTGCAGCCGCACCCTGCCCGTGCTGCTGCGCCTGACCAGCGGGAACCAGTTCGGACTGGACAGGGCAAAGCTGGTGGAGGCCATTGACCAAAACGACAGCGCCCTTCTGGACATCCGGGGCATCCAATACTTCTCCGGCACCCAGAAAAGCTCCCTGAAAAAGCTGAAGCGGGAGCTGGACAAGCTGGAGGCGCTGATTGACGAGCTGGAGCAGGAGCACGGCTTTGTCTGCCGGGAGCTGGAATACGGCCCCGGCCTGCCCGCCTTCTACTTCGAGGGGGACAGCTTTGACGAGGACGCCCATCTGGCAGGGCTCTCCGAGCTGATTGACGGCCTGCATATCAAGTGTGAGCTGACCTTCGAGCTGGGCAGGGGGATTGCCGCCTCCTGCGGCACCTACCTCACAAGCGTGGTGGACAAAAAGACCAATAAGGGGCAGAATTACGCCATTTTGGACGGCGGCATGAACCACCTTGTCTATTTCGGCCAGAGCATGGCCATGCGTATGCCCCACATGCAGATCATCCCCCCCAGAGACAACCGGGACGGGGAGGTCTGGAACCTGTGCGGGGCGCTTTGCACCGCCAACGACATTCTGGTCAAGCAGCTTCCGGTGAGCGGTTTGGCCGTGGGCGACGTGTTCGCCTTTGAAAACACCGGCGCTTATTGTATGATCGAGGGAATCTCCCTCTTTCTCAGCCGTGATTTGCCCCAGGTTCTCCTGCTGGGCGAGGACGGCGTTCCCCGGCAGGTGAGGCAGGGCGTGCCCACCTATCCCCTGAATACCCCTGAAACCCATTGAACCCAGTGAAAAGAAAGGAACGATTATCATGGATGAACTGTACGAAATTCTGGAAGAGCTGCAGCCTGAGGTGGATTTCCACACCGCTGACAACCTCATCGACGGGCATCTGCTGCCCTCCCTGTCCATCATCTCCCTGATTGCCGAGCTGGAGGATGCCTTTGACATCACCATCCCCGCCGTGGAGATCGTCCCTGCCAACTTCAACTCCGCCGATGCCATCTGGAAGCTGGTGCAGCGTCTTCAGGAGGAAGACTGAGTATGACCTATAGTCAGCCGCTCTTTTTTGCGGTTTTTCTCCCGCTGGTAGCCCTGGGCTACCAGCTTCTTCCCCAGCGCCACCGCTGGAAGCTGATGCTGGCGGCCAGCTATATCTTCTTCTACGCCACCAGCCGGAAGCTGCTGCTCTATCTGGTCTTTTCCACTGTCTCCGTCCACCATCTGGGGCTGTGGATGGGCGCCATCCATACCGAGCGCAGCGCCGCCGTGAAGGCGGTTGACCGCTCTGAGCGCAAGGCGGTGAAGGCGCAGTACCAGAAGCAGCTCCACGGCGTGGTCGTGCTGGGCATTCTGCTCCACATCGGCATTCTGCTGGTGGTGAAGTATTCCGGCTTCTTTCTGGGGAACCTGAACGCCCTGTTCGGCGCAGTCCACCTGCCCCTCACCCTGCCGGAGCCCCACTTCGCCCTGCCTCTGGGCATCTCCTTCTATACCATGCAGGCGGTGAGCTATCTGGTGGACGTGTACCGGGGCACCGTGAAGCCTGACCGGAATCTGGCAAGGCTGGCTCTGTGGCTGGGCTTCTTCCCCCAGATTATGGAAGGCCCCATCTGCCGCTACAGCGAGACGGCGGACCAGATCTGGGCGGGAAACCCCATCAGCTATCACAACCTGACCTTCGGCGCCCAGCGCTTTGCGTGGGGTATGCTGAAGAAAATCGTGGTGGCAGACCAGCTCAACTGGCCGGTGAAGGAGATTTTCCTGAACTACACCGACTATAACGGCGCCGTCATCTTCTTCGGCATGATCGCCTATACCGTCCAGCTCTATATGGACTTCTCCGGTTCGCTGGATATGGTCATCGGCACGGGGGAGATTTTCGGCGTCAAGCTGCCGGAGAACTTCCGCCAGCCCTTCTTCTCCAAGACGGTCTCCGAGTTCTGGACCCGGTGGCACATCACCCTTGGCACCTGGTTCAAGGACTACATCTTCTATCCCGTCTCCCTGTCCGGGGGGATGAAGACCCTCACCGCCAACGCCAGAAAGAAGCTGGGCAACCACTACGGCCCCATGCTGGCCAGCGGCGTGGCGCTGCTGGCTGTGTGGCTGGCCAACGGCCTGTGGCATGGCAGCGGGTGGAACTACATCTGCTTCGGACTCTACCACTTCGTGCTGATCTTCTCCGGCACCCTCTTTGAGCCGCTGAACAAGTCCCTGTGCGATAAGCTGCACATTAACCGCCAGAGCAAACTCTGGCACGCATGGCAGATTTTCCGCACCGTGGTGCTGGTGAACTTCGGCGAGCTGATCTTCCGCGCCCACGGGATGCAGGCGGCGCTGGGGATGCTCAAGCGGATCTTCACCGACTTTGACCCCCGTGTCTTTGCCAACGGGGACTATCTGGTGGACACGGACGGCAAGAGCCTGATCGTGTGCCTGATTGTGGTGCTGGTGGTGCTGGCCCACAGCATCCTCCGGGAGCGGGGCGGCTCTCTCCGGGAGGTTGTGGCAAGACAGAAGCTGCCTGTGCGCTGGCTGTGCTACTATGTGCTGATTCTGTTTATCGTCATGTTCGGCGCCTACGCAGGCAGCTATGCGCCCATTGACCCCCTGTATGCAGGCTTCTGAGGCGGCGTGTATGAACAGGCAATCAGCAAAGCAGCTTTTGCGTGTGGCGGGCTTTCTTGCGGGGCTGGCGCTGCTGCTCAGCGCCGCCTCCCGTGTCTATGAGGCAAGGGACAACCAAAAGTGGGCGGATGTGTCCTCCTTCTATGTCTACTCCAAGGGCTATCTCGCCCACGGGGCGGACGAGCTGGACGCCATCTTTGTGGGCTGCAGCGAGTTCTATGCCAGCGTGTCCCCTCTGCGTATCTGGGAGCAGTCCGGCGTGACCACCTATAACGTGGCCACCAGCGCCCAGAGGATCTACCGCTCGGATGTGTTTATCCACAATATCCTGCGCACCCATCATCCAAAGGTGATCGTGCTGGATGCCTTTGCGGCCATCCGGGAGGGCAACGCAGAGGACGCCGTGTTCGATGCCTTCGAGACCCGCTTCCCCATCTTTGCCGACCACAACAACTGGAAGGACTACGACTGGGAGAAGATTGTCTCCCCCATCCACTATACCAACCGGGTGGCGAACAAGGGCTTTCGCTCCAATGACATGGTAGATGTCCCGGACAGGGAGAGCTATATGGTGCCCTCTGACGAGCTTGCCCACATCCCTGTGCTGAACCGGCTCTATCTGGGACACATTGCCAGACTCTGCCGCTCCCACGGCGTGGAGCTGGTTCTGGTGTCCATTCCCAGCCCTGCCAACTGGGATTATCCCATTCACAACGCCCTTCAGGCGGATGCGGACGCTCTGGGCATACCGCTGATCGACCTGAACCTGATGGTGGATGAGCTGGGCATTGACTTTGAGACGGATTTTCAGGACTCCGGCGGAGACCACCTGAATTTCAGCGGTGCCGAAAAGGTGTCGGACTATCTGGCGCAGATGCTGCGGGAGCAGTACGCTCTGCCGGATCACAGAGGCGATCCCGCCTTTGCCCAGTGGGATCAGGAGCTGGAGGAGAGCCGGAATTGATCCCGCAGGAGGAACTCGCATGAACAGACAAAGGATCAGACATATTGCTCTGGCGCTGGCCTTTCTGCTGGTGCTGCTCGGGCTGCTCACTGCCGCCTCCCTTGCCTACCGTCCCCGTGACAACACGAAAAAGGGCGGCATGTACTACAACGAGGCCCACGGCTATCTTGCCTACCCTGGGGATGAATTTGACGTGTTCGCCTTCGGCTGCAGCAATTATTACAACGGCATCAACCCCCTCTCCCTGTGGGAGCAGCACGGGATCACCTGCTATGATATGTGTACCGGCGGCCAGCGGGTCTA
>CAJOOV010000088.1 GCA_905236265.1 uncultured Oscillospiraceae bacterium
CGGGAGATCCTTGTGGTCAGCTTCGGCACCAGCTATAACGACAGCCGCCGCCTCACCATCGGCGCCATGGAGCAGCGGATTGCAGATGCCTTCCCGGATTGGAGCGTCCGCCGTGCCTTCACCAGCCAGATCATTATTGACCACGTTTTGAACCGGGACGGCATTGCCATTGACAATGTGGAGCAGGCGCTGAACCGTGCCGCTGACAACGGGGTAAAGACCCTGATTGTCCAGCCCACCCATCTGATGGACGGCTACGAGTACCACGATCTGGTGGACGAGGTGTCGGCCTATGCAGATGCCTTCCAGTCTGTCACCATCGGTGATCCCCTGCTCACCTCTGACGGGGACTTTTCCAAGCTTGCGCAGGCGATTGCCGCCGATACCGCCCAGTATGACGACGGAAATACCGCCATCTGCTTCATGGGTCACGGCACAGAGGCGGAGTCTAACGCCGTATATGCCAGAATGCAGCAGGTACTCACTGACGCAGGCCATGGGCACTACTATATCGGTACGGTGGAGGCCACGCCCTCTGTAGAGGACGTGCTGGCAATGGTTCAGCAGGGAGGGGAGTCCCGTGTGGTGCTCCAGCCCCTGATGATCGTCGCCGGCGACCACGCCAACAACGACATGGCCGGAGACGACGAGGACTCCTGGAAGTCCATCTTTGAGGGCGCAGGCTATCAGGTGGAATGCGTGCTCCACGGTCTGGGAGAACTGGAGAGTGTTCAGGATATGCTGGTGGAGCATGTACAGGCATGTGTGGACGCATTGGGAGAGAATGGATGAACACAAGAATCGCACGAATGATTGCCCTGCTGCTTCTTTTTGCCGTTCTGACCTCCTGCGGCGGCGAACAGCAGAGCAAGCAGACACAGGAGAATGCTGACAGCGCTGCCGTCTCTCAGGTCGCCCAGCCGGAGGATATGGCAAAGCCGGTAGAGGTCACGGACGAGGGACTGGAGCCGGTGTACGGAGAGGATTTGCTGGACGGGGTTTACCCGATTGAAGTGGAGTCCAGCTCTACCATGTTCCGCATCACGGACTGCACTCTCACGGTTGAAAAGGGCGAAATGACTGCCCGCATGACCATGGGCGGCACCGGGTATCTCTATCTCTACCCCGGAACGGCGGAGGCTGCATCCAGCGCAGATGCCTCAGACTACATTCCCTTTGAGGAAAACGCCGACGGCACCCATAGCTTCACCCTGAGCGTGGCTGCCTTGAATACAGGGATGGACTGCGCCGCATTCAGCGCAAAAAAGGAGCTGTGGTATGACCGGACACTGCTTTTTCACGCAGACAGCCTGCCCCAGCAGGCATTTGCCCATTCCGCACTCACCCTCTGGGAGACGCTGGGACTTCCGGACGGGCGCTATACCTGTGACGTAACCCTCTCCGGCGGCTCCGGCAGAGCCAGTGTCAGCTCGCCCGCCCAAATCACGGCAGAGAATGGCCGGTGCTTCGCAAGAATCCAGTGGAGCAGTGACCAGTATGACTATATGATGGCAGGGGAGGAGCGCTATCTCCCGGAAAACACAGAAGGGAACTCTGTCTTTGTCATTCCCGTGGACGGCTTCGACTATCCCATGCAGGTGCGTGCTGATACCACTGCCATGAGTACGCCCCACGAAATTGACTACACCCTCACCTTCCATTCAGACACCCTGCAGCCTGACACATGAGACGGTTTATCGTTCTGATGCTCTGCATCCTGTCCCTGACAGGCTGCGCCGGAGCGGGCAGCGCTGCGTCCCAGTGGGCGGAGATGAAGCCTGTGGGGCAGATGGAGCTGTCCTATGCCCATGAGTTTCAGGTGGATTACTATGAGGACGGTCTTTCCCTGATTACGGTCAGCGGAGAGGATCGTTATCTCCTCATCCCGGAGGGCGGGGACATCCCCCAAGGGCTGGAGCCGGAGATCACTGTCATCCGCCAGCCCTGCAGCGCCATCTATCTGGCCGCTTCCTCTGCCATGGACTTGTTTCGTGCGCTGGATGCGCTGGACTGTGTGCGCCTGACCAGCACCAGTGGGCAGGACTGGTCCATAGAGGGCATACGGGAGCGGATGGATGCCGGGGCGCTTGTCTATGCCGGAAAGTACAACGCCCCTGACTACGAGCTGCTGCTCTCTCAGGGCTGCACCCTTGCGGTGGAATCCACCATGATTTACCATAAGCCGCAGGTCAAGGAACAGCTTGAGGCGCTGGGCATCCCGGTGCTGGTGGAGCGCTCCAGCTACGAGACCCACCCGCTGGGACGGCTGGAATGGGTTCGCCTCTATGGTCTGCTCACCGGGCATCAGCAGGCAGCGGACGAGCTGTTCTCCCGTCAGGCGCAGGCGGTGGAGCAGGTCAGCGCCGCAGGCAGCACCGGGAAAACAGCGGCGTTTTTCTACGTCACAGCAAACGGCACCGTCAGTATCCGCCGCCCCGGCGACTATGTGTCCAAGATGATTGCGCTTGCCGGAGGGGAATACCTGTTTTCCGAGACGGATGAGGCGGACAGCCTGCGCTCCACCATGAACATCCAGATGGAAGACTTCTATGCCAAGGCAAAGGACGCTGATGTGCTGATCTACAACAGCACCATAGGCGGGGAGATTTCCACCGTTGAGGAGCTGCTGGCACTCAGCCCGTTGTTTTCCGACTTTCGGGCGGTTCAGCAGGGAGATGTCTGGTGTACAGGGCAGAACCTGTTTCAGCAGACCTCCGCCGTGGCGGATATGATTTCGGATTTTCATACCGTTTTTACCTATGGCGCAGATGGGGCGGATAGGGTGACCTATCTGAACCCGGTGAAGTGAACCAGAGAGGAGGAGTGGCAGATGAACCGTATCCCGTGGCGTTGGACGCTGGCATATGGGCTGCTGCTCCTCCTGTTGTTTCTGCTGCTCTCTGCCAGCCTGTGCAGCGGCAGCATTGCCATCTCTCCCGGCGGGATCTGGGAGATTCTCACCGCAGGGGGAGGGGAGGAGATGCAGCGCCGGGTGATCTGGGAGATCCGTCTGCCCCGTCTGCTCTGCGCTGCCCTTTTGGGCGCTGCCCTTTCCGTCTCTGGCTACCTCCTGCAGCTCTTTTTTGCCAACCCCATTGCAGGTCCTTTTGTTCTGGGCATCTCCTCCGGCGCAAAGCTGGCCGTTGCCATAACGCTGATTCTCTTTCTCCGTGCGGGCAGGAGCCTTCCCTCTTTTGTTCTGGTGCTTGCCGCCTTTGCAGGCTCGCTGCTGTCCATGGTGTTGATTCTGCTGCTCTCCCGCCGGGTGAAGCGGATGTCCGTTCTGGTGGTGTGCGGCGTGATGATTGGCTACCTCTGCTCTGCGGTCACGGAGTTTTTGGTGACCTTTGCCGATGAGTCCAATATCGTCAACCTTCATAACTGGTCCATGGGCAGCTTCTCCGGCATGAGCTGGGGAGATGTGAGCGTGATTACGGCGCTGGTGTTAGCGGGCTTTTTTCTGGCAATGCTCCTCTCTAAGCCCATGCAGGCCTATCAGCTTGGGGAGGTGTACGCACAAAACGCCGGGGTTTCGGTGCGGGTTCTGCGCACGGAGCTGGTGCTGCTCTCCAGCCTGCTCTCCTCCTGCGTCACCGCCTTTGCCGGACCGATCTCCTTTGTGGGCGTGGCGGTTCCCCATATCGTAAAACGTTTCATGAACACTGCAAAACCCCTTGCGGCGCTTCCCGCCTGTTTTCTGGCAGGAGCCGATTTCTGCCTGCTGTGTGATCTGCTGGCAAGAAACCTGTTCGCCCCCACGGAGCTGAGTATCAGCGCCGTCACGGCGGTGTTTGGTGCTCCTGTGGTCATCTGGGCGATGCTGTCCCGGCAGAAGGAGGAGGTAGGAGGATGAGCGTGATTCTTCATGCGCAGGCGCTCACCGCCGGTTATCACCGTACAGCGGTGATTCAGGATGCAGCGCTGCAGCTCTCCTCCGGGGAGATTCTCACCCTCATCGGCCCGAACGGGGCGGGAAAGTCCACCCTGCTCAGAAGCCTGATTCGGCAGCTCCAGCCCATGTCCGGGGTGATTACGCTTCATGGCAAAGCGCTTCAAACCGTCTCTCCCAACCGCCTTGCCCGTCAGATGGCTGTGGTCATGACGGACAGAATCAGGCCGGAGCTGATGACCTGCGGCGAGGTGGTGCGTACCGGGCGCTATCCCTATACCGGGCATCTTGGCATTCTGTCTTGTGAGGATGAGGCGTTTGTCCGGGAGGCGATGGAGTTGGTGGAGATTACCCCGCTGCGGGACACCCCTTTTCAAAGCGTCAGCGACGGCCAACGCCAAAGGGTCATGCTGGCAAGAGCGATCTGCCAGCAGCCGGAGATTCTGGTGCTGGATGAACCCACCTCCTATCTGGACATCCGGCACAAGCTGGAGCTGTGCTCTGTGCTGAGAAGGATTGCACGCAAGCGTGGCGTTGCCATTCTGATGACCCTGCACGAGCTGGAGCTGGCGCTGAAATGCTCTGACCGGATTGTGTGCGTCCGTCAGGGCAGAATCGAAAAAAGCGGCACGCCGGAGGAGATCATACAGGATGACTACATCAGCCGCTCCTTCCGGCTTGACCGGGGCAGCTTTGACCCGGTGAGCGGTACGCTGGAATTGGAGCCGCCCTGCGGAACGCCGGAGCTGTTTGTCATCGGCGGCGGCGGGACGGCAATTCCCCTCTACCGCACCCTGCAGCGGCGGGAGATTCCCTTCTATACGGGAGTGCTGCATGAAAACGATATAGAGCTGCCTGTTGCAAGGGCGCTGGCGGGAGAGGTATTTGTCACGCCTGCCTTTGAGGCGATTTCGGAGGAGAGCCTACAGCGTGCATCTGAGGCGGTGCAGCGCTGCCGTCGTGTCATTTGCTGTGTCAGCGCCTTTGGCACGATGAACGAGGGCAACAATCGCCTTCTTCATCTGGCGCAGCGTCAGGGCAGCCTGACCACCTTGGAGGAGCTTCTTCGCAGCAAACAGCAGGGAGGATCAAGCAATGCCCTTTGAATACTATCTCAACAGCGAGGGCAAACGCCTGCGCTGCGGCTACACCACCGGCACCTGCGCCGCACTGGCCGCCGCAGGTGCGGCAAGCCTGCTGATCTCCGGCGCTGTCCCTGCCTCTGTCAGCCTGATGACCCCCAAGGGGATTCCGGTGGAGACAGAGCTTTGCGCCCCGGAGCGGGGCAGCGGCTGGGCAAAGGCAGGCGTGGCAAAGGATGCGGGAGACGACTGTGATGTAACGGACGGACTGGTGATCTTTGCCTGTGTTTCCTATAGCGGCACGCCGGGCATCCGCATTGAAGGCGGCGAGGGCGTGGGCAGAGTGACAAAGCCGGGACTGGATCAGCCGGTGGGCGAGGCGGCCATCAACTCTGTACCCAGAGAGATGATTGCCCGCTCGGTTGCCGCAGTGTGTGAGCAATTCGGCTGCACGAGGGGGCTTCTTGTGACCCTCTCCATACCCGGCGGGGAAGCGCTTGCGGCGAAAACCTTCAATCCCTCCCTTGGCATTCAGGGGGGCCTGTCCATTCTGGGCACCTCCGGCATTGTGGAGCCCATGAGCCGTCAGGCGCTGGTGGACACGATTTCGCTGCACCTGCGGCAGGGGAGAGCCGAGGGGAAAACCGACCTGATTCTCACGCCGGGGAACTACGGTCTGGAATACCTCTCTGCGCAGGGCTGGGACAGCTTCGGCGTTCCGGTGGTGCGCTGCTCCAACTTTATCGGTGATGCGTTGGACGAGGCAGGACTGCAGGGCTATCAGCGGGTTTTGCTGGTGGGTCATGCGGGCAAGCTGGTGAAGCTGGCAGGCGGTATCTTCAATACCCACAGCCGAAACGCAGATGCCAGAATGGAGCTGCTCTGTGCCCACGCCGCCCTCTGCGGCGCAGACTCCCATCTTTGCAGTCAGATTATGGACTGCGTGAGCTGTGATGCCGCACGGGAGCAGATAGAAGGGGCTGGATTATGGGAGGCAGTTTCATCCGGCCTGATGAACGCTATAGACCGCCGATTGAAGCATAGAGCCTGCGGGGCATATCAGGTGGGAGCGGTGGTCTTTTCCAATCATTACGGCCTTTGGGGCATGACGAAGGACGCAGAGGAGCTGATTTGCCGGTGGAAGTGAGCAACGGTATCTTTGACACAGTGGGGGTGAGCTTGCCTTGGTACACTTTGTAGGCGCCGGTCCCGGCGCACCGGATCTGATTACCCTGCGGGGGGCGGAGCTGCTGGCAAAGGCGGATGTGGTCATCTATGCCGGAAGTCTGGTGAATCCGGCCCTGCTGGAGCGGTGCAAGCCAGGCTGCAGGATTCATAACAGTGCAGAACTGACGCTGGAGCAGGTGCTTTCCCTGATGGAGGAGGCAGAGCGCCGGGGAGAGGACACCGTGCGCCTTCACACAGGCGACCCCTGCCTCTACGGCGCAGTCCGGGAGCAGATGGACGCATTGGAGCAGAGGGGCATTTCCTTTGATGATACCCCCGGTGTGTCCAGCTTTTGCGCCGCTGCCGCTGCGCTGAAGTGCGAATACACCCTTCCGGGGGTCAGTCAGAGCCTGATTCTCGCCCGTATCGGCGGACGCACGCCTGTTCCGGAACAGTTTAGCGCCCTTGCCGCACATCAGACCTCCATGGTGCTCTTTCTGTCTGCGGGTATGCTGGAGCAGGTGCAGCGGGAGCTGCTAAAGGGGGGCTATGCCCCCGAAACGCCTGCGGCGCTGGTCTATAAGGCATCCTGGCCGGAGGAGAAAACCGTCCGCTGCACGGGGGGCACCCTTGCCCAGAGCGGACAAAGCAGCGGCATTTGCCGCACGGCGCTGGTTCTGGTGGGGGATTTTCTCCGGGGAGAGTACACACGCAGTATGCTCTACCATCCCGGCTTTACCACCGGATACCGGGAGGGGCAGGTATGAGAGAGCTTCGTATCATTGCCTTCACCCAAAGGGGCTTTGCGCTGGCGCACCGGCTGGGCAGCGCACTTCCTGCCAGAGTGAGCCGCTGCGGTCAGCCTCTCTCCCTTGCGCAGTGGACAAAGCAGGCGTTTTCCTTTGCCGATGGGCTGATCTTTGTGGGCGCAGCGGGAATTGCCGTGCGGGCAATTGCACCGCATCTGAAAAGCAAGGACACTGACCCTGCGGTGGTGGTGCTGGATGAGAAGGGGCGGTATGTGATTCCCATTCTCAGCGGCCATCTGGGGGGAGCCAATGCGCTGGCAAGGGAGATTGCCGCACTTACCGGGGGAGAGGCCGTGCTGACCACTGCCACCGATGTGAACGGCGTGTTCGCCATAGACGACTGGGCGAGAGGGCAGGGCATGAGCGTGAGCAGCCCTGCCGCAATCCGGCGTATCTCTTCCACGCTCTTAGAGGGCGGGGAGATCAGCGTTTCCTCTGATTGGTACATTTCCGGCACTCCCCCCAGAGGCGTTGCCGTGGAAGTGGACGATGAAAGCGCAGATGTCCGCATCACCCTTTCCCCCGGAGGCGGGGAGGCGCTGTATCTGGTGCCCAGAATCGTGGTGCTGGGGGTGGGCTGCAAAAAGGGCGTTTCCAGAGGGCAGCTGGAAGCGGCGTTTCTCTCCCTGATGCGGGAGACGCAGATTGCTCCTCAGGCGGTGTGCAGAGTGTGCAGTATAGACCTGAAACGGCAGGAGGAGGGATTGCAGGCGTTTTGCTCCGCCCGCCGTCTGCCCCTTGAAACCTTTTCAGCGCAGACCCTGTCCCGGATGAAGGGCGCATTTGAGTCCTCAGACTTCGTCCATTCCGTGACAGGGGTGGACAACGTGTGCCAGCGCAGCGCCCTTGCAGGCAGCAGGGGCGGAAGGCTGCTCACCGGGAAACGGGTCTTCCCTCAGGTGACCATGGCGCTGGCAGCCAGACCCTTTTACCCCACTTGGAGGACAGAGCATGAATAAGCTGTTTGTGGTCGGAATCGGGCCGGGGGAGCCGTCTCAGCTTACGCTGCAGGCGAAAGCGTCCATGGAGCAATCCGATCTGCTGTGCGGCTACGGGATCTATCTGGATTTGGTACGCAGTCAGTACCCGGATAAGGAATACTATTCCACTCCCATGGGACAGGAGATACAGCGTTGCCGCTTTGCCCTGTCTCAGGCGGCGGCGGGAAAGACCGTGTCCCTGCTGTGCAGCGGTGACCCCGGCGTATACGCAATGGCAGGCCCCGTTTTGGAGCTGTGGCAGGGGTTTCCCGGCGTTGATATTGAAATTGTCCCCGGCATTACGGCGGCGCTGTCCGGCGCCGCACTGGCAGGAGCGCCGCTGATGAACGATTTCTGCGTGCTCTCCCTGTCGGATTTGCTGACGCCGTGGGAGACGATTGAGCGCAGGCTGAAGGCCGCCGCTGGGGGGGACTTTGTTGTGTGTATCTATAACCCCGGCTCCCGCCACAGGCAAAACCATCTGCGCCGAGCCTGCCGGATTCTGATGCAGGCAGGAAAAGCGCCGGAGACAGTCTGCGCATGGGTGCGCAATATCGGAAGACCGGGCACGGCCTATGGTCTTTGCACCCTTGCTGAACTGGAGATTATCACGGTGGATATGTTTACCACGGTCTATGTCGGTAACAGCCAGACAATCGCGTGCGGCGGTAAGATGGTCACCCTCAGGGGATACCGGGAGGGGCGGGCATGAGGCATATCCTGATCTTCGGCGGCACCACGGAGGGCAGAGTGCTGGCACAGAAGCTGGTTCAGGCGGGGTGTGTGGTCACGGTAAGTGTGGCCACTGAGCTTGGCAGGGAGGAGCTGGCAGGCATATCCCCCCTCACGGTTCTCACCGGGCGGCGCAGCAGGGGGCAGATGGAGGCGCTTTTGCAAGGGATTGAGCTGTGCATTGACGCTACCCACCCCTATGCCACGCAGGTGAGTGCAGAGATTTCCGCAGCCTGCGCCAAAACCGGTGTGCCTCTGCACCGCCTGCTTCGTCCCCGAAGCGCGCAGCAGGCGGACTGGGTTTTTTCCACCCCCCAGCAGGCGGCGGCGTATCTGCAAAACACCGCCGGGAACATCCTGCTCACCGTGGGAACCAAGTCCCTGAGCGCCTTCTCCCTGCTGGAGCCGGGGCGGTTGTTTGTGCGCACCCTGCCTACCCACGAGGCGATTGACGCCTGCGAGGCACTGGGTCTGCCCCACCGAAATATCATAGCCCTGCAGGGGCCTTTTTCCAAAGAGCTGAATCTGGCGCTGCTGCGGCAGTATGAGATCAAATGGATGGTGACCAAGGACGGGGGCGCAGCGGGAGGCTACAGAGAAAAGCAGGAGGCGGCACAGGAAGCGGGCGTGAACATCCTGCTGCTGCGCCGCCCGGAGGAACAGGGAATGAGCATGGAGGCGCTGTTACAGGAGGTGTTATCGCCGCAATGAAACGGGTTGTAGTGATTGGCGTGGGCTGCGGCACCGCTGCCACCCTCACCCTGCAGGCAGAGCGCACGCTGCGGGAGGCAGAGGTGCTGGTGGGCGCTCCAAGGCTGCTGGACATGCTGCCGGGGCAGTATCCGGGGCGGCGTGTTCCCGCCCTGCAAAGGACTGAGATTCTGAACGCTGTGACAGAGCAATCCTCCGGCACGGTCTGCATTCTCTGCAGCGGGGATACCGGATTCTACTCCGTGGCGGAAAGCCTGAATCGGAGCCTGACCGACATGGGGCTTTCCCCGGAGCTTCAGCCGGGCATCTCCAGTATACAGGCGCTCTCCGCCGCACTGGGCAGACCGTGGCAGAATTGGCGGCTGGTATCCGCCCACGGACGGGACTGTGATCTTGTGTACCATGTCTCACAGGGCAGCGCCGTCTGTGTGCTGGCAGGAACGGGGAAGGGAGGCGTGCAAAGCCTCTGCGCCGATTTGACGAAGGCGGGGCTGGGCAGTCTGAGCGTCACCGTGGGGGAGTACCTCACCTGCCCGCAGGAGCGAATCGTCACCGCTTCTGCACAGGAGCTGGCGCAGCAGAGCTTTGCGCCTTTGTCCCTGCTTCTGGTGCAGGCCGCCCCAAGGGCGCAGGTGAGCGTGCCGGGCATACCGGACGCTGCCTTCCTCCGGGGCAGTGTCCCCATGACAAAGCAGGAGATTCGCTGCATCATCCCCAGCAGGCTCGCCCTTCGCCGGGAGGATGTCTGCTGGGACATTGGCGCAGGAACGGGGAGCGTCAGCGTGGAGCTGGCGCTGCAGTGCAGAGCCGTGTGGGCGGTAGAGCAGAAGGAGGAGGCGGTGGCGCTGATCGGGCAGAACCGTCAGCGGTTTTGCGCATGGAATCTGCGCACCGTCTGCGCAAAAGCGCCCTCCGCTCTGGAGCAGCTCCCTGACCCGGACGCAGTATTCATCGGCGGGAGCGGCGGGCACTTAGAAGGAATTTTGTCGGCTGTCCTGTCCCGGAACCCGGCTGTGCGGCTGTGTATCAGCGCAGTGACGCTGGAGACGCTGCACAGCGCCGTCACCCTGCTTCAGGCAGCAGGCATCTCCCCGGAAATCTCCCAGATTTCCGCCGCCCGCACGAGGGCTGCAGGTGCCTCCCATCTGCTGACGGCACAAAACCCGGTCTTTCTCATTTCGGGGGCAGCCGGATGAAGCGGCTGATGATTGCTGCCATGGAGAGCGGCGGCGGAAAAACAGTGGTCACCTGCGCATTGCTCGCCGCACTACAGAGAAGGGGGCTCTGCGTGCAGGCGCTGAAATGCGGTCCGGATTACATTGACCCCATGTTCCACCAGCGTGTTTTAAACGCTCCCTCCGGCAATCTGGATCTCTTTCTGCAGGGGGAACAGGGGGTCAGCAGAACACTGAAGCGCTGCAGGGGGGATGTGCTTCTGATTGAAGCCGCAATGGGCTTTTACGACGGTCTTGCGGGCACAGCCTCAGCCAGCGGATGGGAAATAGCCGTAAAGACGGACACTCCCGTGATTCTGCTGCTCAACCCCAAAGGCTCGGCACTGACGCTGGCGGCGCAGGTGAAGGGCTTGCAGTGCTTTCGCACGCCCAGCATGATTGCCGGATTGATTCTGAACCGTTGCAGAAGCTCTCTGGCGGCGTACCTGACCCCTGTCCTTCGCCGGGAGACGGGACTGCCCGTGCTGGGAGTGATCCTTCCTATGGAGCAGGCGGAGCTGCCCAGCCGTCATCTGGGGCTGGTGACGGCGCAGGAGATACCGGATTTCTCCGATCGCATGGAGCATCTGGCGGCGCAGGTAGAGGCCTCCGTCTCGCTGGATCAGCTGCTCTCCCTTGCAAGGGATACGGGCGGAGCCAGCGTCTCTCCCTCACATCCGGCGCCCTTCCGGTGCCGCATCGCTGTGGCACGGGACGAGGCTTTTTGCTTCTATTATCAGGACAATCTGGACGCATTGCGGGAAAACGGAGCGGAGATCGTGTTCTTTTCTCCCCTCAGGGATGCCTCGCTCCCACAGGGTATCCACGGTCTTTATCTGGGGGGCGGCTATCCGGAGCGCTTTGCCCGCCTGCTGGGGGAGAACGCCTCCATGCGCCGCAGCGTCAGACAGGCCGTCAGCGCAGGCGTTCCCACGGTGGCGGAGTGCGGCGGTTTTCTCTATTTACAGCAGTCTCTGGAGGATACGCAGGGGGAGCGCTTTCCCATGGCAGGCGTTTTGCCGGGAGCGGGGTACGCCGCCGGGGGACTGCAGCGCTTTGGGTATCTGTATCTGAAGGCGGAGGGTGACAGCCTTCTCTTTCGGCAGGGGGAGCGCATTCCCGCCCATGAGTTTCACCACTGGGACAGTACGGACAACGGGAATGACCTTGCCTGTGAAAAACCTGGAAAAGACCGGACATGGCGCTGCGGCTTTGCCGCACCCAGCCTGTATGCCGCCTTTCCCCACCTTCATTTCAACGGCGGCCCACCCCTGTCAC
>CAJOOV010000089.1 GCA_905236265.1 uncultured Oscillospiraceae bacterium
CGTCACGGGAAAAGCCGCAGCAGCTCCTCCGGTGCGTCTGCCAGATAGTCCGGCTCCAGCCGCTGGAGCATACTCCGCTCCCGAAAGCCCCAGCTCACCGCCGCCACGTCCAGTCCGGCGTTTCTCGCCGTGGCAATATCCACCTCCGAGTCCCCCACGAACAGGCACTGCTCCCGCTTTCGTCCCAGCGCCCGGACGCAGGCCCAGACCATCTCCGGATGGGGCTTTCTGGGCAGGCTGTCGCTGGTGCCAAGGGCGAAATCCAGAAGGGAGGGGAAAAAGGCCTCTCTCAGGGACTGCACGGCGGCGTCCTGCTTATTGCTCACCACAGCCATCTCCACGCCCCGCCGCTTCAGCTCCCCCATCAGCTCCACGATGCCGGGATAGGGCGCTGTTTTGATGCGGCAGTGGCTCTCGTAATAGCTGCGGTAAAACGCCTCCGCCTCTGCACGGCGGGGATAGCCCTCCGGCAGGGTTTTGTCCATCAGCACGCCCACGCCGTTGCCCACGCTGCGGCGAACGTAGTCCAAACTCAGCCCCTCCATTCCCTCGTGCTCCCGCATGGCGTTCACTGCGCTGTGGAGATCCTCCAGCGTGTTGAGCACCGTGCCGTCCATATCAAAGATCACTGCCTGATAGTTCATACCATCCCGCCTTTCCGGGACAGTATACCACACCCGCTCCGCCTATTCCAGCTTTTTTCGCAGCCGCTGCATGGCCTGACGCTCGATGCGGGAGATCTGCACCTGACTGACCCCCATGATCTGTGCCGTCTGCTGCTGGGTCAGGTTGTGGAAATAGCGCAGGCGGATGACCCGCTCCTCCCGTTCAGGGAGCTGCTCCACCGCCTGATGCAGGGCAAGGGATTCCACGATCTCCCCCTCTATGCCCTCGTCCCCCAGCACGGATTCCAGCGTCAGCCCCTCCGCCGTCTCGCTTTGCAGGGAGACCACCGGCTCCGCCGACGCCTCCGCCCCGGCGATCTCCTCCGGGCTCAGCCCCGTCTCCCCGCTCAGCTCAGACAGGGTCGGCTCCCTGCCCAGACGCAGGGAGAGGGCTTCCCTTGCGGCGTAGATTTTGGCGCAGCGCTCCTTCAGGGTGCGGCTCACCTTCACCGAGCCGTCGTCCCGGAGGAAGCGGCGGATCTCCCCGGCGATCTTGGGCACGGCGTATGTAGAAAACTGGGTGCCGAAGCCTGCGTCAAACCCGTCCACCGCCTTGAGAAAGCCGATACAGCCCAGCTGGAACAGATCCTCGCTCTCCACGCCTCTGCCCAGATAGCGCTGCACCACGCTCCAGATCAGCCGCTGGTTCTCCGAGACCACAGCCTCCCGTGCCTTGGCATCTCCCCGCTGGGCATCCGCCAGCCGGTCTGCGCTGCGCAGTGTCATCGTGTGCTGGTGCGCTGGGCAATCTGCTTGCGCATGGTCACAGTGGTGCCCTTGCCGGGCTTGGAGCGCACCCGGATGGTGTCGGTAAAGCTCTCCATAATGGTAAAGCCCATGCCGCTGCGCTCTGCGCCGCCGGTGGTGAACATGGGCGCTCTTGCCTGCGCCACGTCGGCAATGCCCACGCCCCAGTCCCGCACGGTGATCTCCAGCACCTGCCCCGGCAAAATCCGCAGCCGCAGCAGCACCCGCCCCAGCTCGTTGGGATAGGCGTGGACAATGGCATTGGTCACCGCCTCGCTCACCGCCGTCTTAATATCCCCCAGCTCGTCCAGCGTGGGGTCAAGCTGGGCGGCAAAGCAGGCCGACGCAGAGCGGGCAAAGCCCTCGTTGGCGCTCCGGCTGATAAACTCGATTTTTGCAATATTCTCCGCTTTCATCTCTCACTCCTCCTCTCTGTCTCCGTTCATGTCCACCATCCGGTGGATGCCCGCTGTGCGCAGCACCCGCTCCGCCTGACGGGGCAGATGGGTCAGCCGCAGGCTTCCCCCCAGCTCGTCCATTCCCCGCTTCGCCCGCAGCACCAGCGCAATGCCGGAGGAGTCCATAAAGGTGACGCCGGAGAAGTCCAGCTCCAGCGCCCCCGGCAGCCTCGTGTCAATCTCCTGCTCCAGCTCTCTGGTGAGGCGGTGGGCACGGTGGTGGTCAATCTCCCCGTTGAGGCGGTAGACGCAGCCTCCGGCTCTGTTTGTGATGGGCATATTCCCTTCCTCCTCTGTGCCCGGCGCAGGGCTTTGCGCAGGGCTTTTGTACTTTCACGGCACTCATTATATCCCTGCAGCGTCAGGGATGTTGTCGAAGGGGCGGGCGGTGGAAAATCCCGTGGAAATTCCTTTTCATGGCGGGGGCGGTCATGGTATAATAGGCGGGGGTGATTCGCATGAGCAGACAGAATATACTCGCCCTGCTCCATCAGGCGCAGGACTATCTCTCCGGGGAGGAGATGAGCCGCACACTGGGCATCAGCCGTGCGGCGGTGTGGAAGGCGGTGGACGCACTGCGTCAGGAGGGCTATCAGATCGAATCCGCCCCCCGCAGGGGCTACCGGCTTCTGGAAGCGCCGGACAGGCTTACGGCAGGGGAGATTCTCCCCTATCTCCACGCCCCCCGGCTGGGCAGTCATCTGGAGGTCTTTTCCTCCATCGACTCCACCAACAGCTATCTCAAGCGCAGCGCCCACGCCCTGCCTGACGGCGCAGCCGCCATTGCCGACCGCCAGACCGGGGGGCGGGGCAGGCTGGGGCGCAGCTTCGACTCCCCTGCAGGCGTGGGCATCTACTGCTCCGTGCTGCTGCGGCCAAAGCTGCCTCCGGCGCAGGCGGTAAACCTGACCGCCTATGTGGCTGTGGCGGTGTGCAGCGCCATCGAGGCGGCCACGGGTCAGCACCCCGGCATCAAGTGGACGAATGACATCATCATGGCAAACCGGAAGGTCTGCGGCATTCTCACGGAAATGTCCATTGAAGGGGAGTCCGGCGCACTGCAGCATATCGTCACCGGAATCGGCATCAACGTCAACCAGAAAGGCGCAGACTGGCCGGAGGAGCTGCGTGT
This sequence comes from uncultured Oscillospiraceae bacterium, assembly GCA_905236265.1. GTDB lineage: Bacteria > Bacillota > Clostridia > Oscillospirales > Oscillospiraceae > Onthomonas. Next base: position 3,003 of record CAJOOV010000089.1, read on the forward strand.
CATCGCAGGCTCCGTCTCTGAGGCGGTGGGGCACCCGGTACGCCGGGGCTATCTGGCCGCCTGCCTGCTCAATGAGCTGGAGCGGATGTATGACGACTGGCTGAAGGGCAGCCGTGCCCCCTATCTGGAGCGCTACCGGCAAGACTGCATCACGCTGGGGCGGGAGGTGCGCCTGATGACGGCACAGGGGGAGCAGACCGCCCTTGCCGTGGGCATTGACGACGACTTCGGGCTTATCGTCCGCACCCCGGACGGGCAGCAGCGCACTGTCACCTCCGGGGAGGTCAGCGTGCGGGGACTGTACGGGTATGTATAAAGGAATGAGGGGCTGTCTCAAAAGTGAGACAGCCCCCTTTTTATTGCTCTATGCCCTCCACGGAGACATCTTTGACCAGCTCCAACCCCTCCGCCCAGGAGTAGAGGGTATAGCTGGGCGTAGAGAAATACACCGTCTTGGTCACCCGGTTGCCTGCCATGTCCACATAGCTCATGGGGACAAAGTCCCCGCCGCTCACCGCCTGCTCAATCAGCGCCGCCTGCGCCCTTGTCAGCACCGGCCACTTCAGCTTTACCGTGGTCTTTCTGGCAATCACCGAACCCACCATCCGCCCGGAGGTGGTGCGCCCGGTGTTGGCTGACCAGACCTTCTCCGTGGCGATGGTCACGCCCTCGGCGGCGGGCTGGGGCATGACCACCCCGTTGATCGTCAAATCCGTCACTGCCGCCATTGCTTTCCTCCTTACAGATAAATGGGACAGACCCCGGTGCGGCGGGTCAGGTCGTTCACCCCGTCCACCACCTGACGCACCAGCCTCTCTGAGCCGATGTGAATCTCAATCACCGTCTGTCCCCCTCGCCCAGACTCCAGCCGCCGTGCCAGCTCGTCCATCCATCCGGTATTGCGCTCCAGAGGCAGAACCGCCTCCCGCCCGGCCTCACCGATGAGGGAGAGGGCAGGGCCGGTGGTGACGCCGCCCTGCGCCAGCCGGGCAATGGTGGGCATGTTCAGCAGTCTTGCGCTGCCCCCTGACAAAAGCGTCTTGCCCGCCACCTTCACCGACGGCCATGACAGCTTCATGGAGCTGTTGAGCCGGTGAATCATGGTATTTGCCAGCGCCACCACACCGTTCAGTCCGCCCCGGAAGGGGGTGGTGATATAGCCGCTGATGTTGGAAAAGCGGCTTCTGGCATTGGAGGTAATTCTGGCAAAGACGCTGTTCAGCTTCACATTCAGGCTGCTGCCGGATTTCGCCGCCCCCTGAGACATACTCCGAAAGGCGCCGGTAACGCTGTTTTTGCTCTCCCTCGCCTTCCCGGTGAGTACGTTTGCAATGCCGCTCCACACGTCCGCCGTGCGCTTTTTCAGCTCTCCCCAGCCGTTGGGCAGATTGGAGAGCACACCGGAGAGCACCCGGAAGCCCGCTGCGGCGGAGTTGACGTTCTGGATCAGCCCCTCCCCGCTCCACTGCGCCATGGGCTTGAGCAGCCGCTCCCACACAAACTGCGCCACCGGCTTGAGCCGCTCCAGCGCCGCCGTGAGCAGGTTCAGCACCTGCGCCAGCAGCCGCAGCATGGCAGGCACCGCCTCCCCCAGCGTCCAGCCGGCGATGGGCAGCAGCACCTCCCGGTAGCCCCGGCTCAGCGCTCCTCCCAGCAGGTCGCTCAGGGGCTTTGCCGCCTCCAGCACGGCGGAAAAGCCCTTCAGAAGGGGCATAAAGTCCACGCCCCTTTCCCACTGCACCGTGGCCTCGGCCATGCGCTCCACGGTGTTGAGGACGCTCTGGACAAGGGCGAACAGCCTTAGCATAATCCCGTCTCCCAGACCTGCCGTCTCCCACGCCCGGCGGAAATTGCCTGCCAGCGCCGCCGCCGACAGACTCAGCTTCTCCACAATGGACAGCACGCTGCCCACCGCCTGTACGCCTGCGCCCCCTGTCCACGCCTTCAGCCAGCTTCTGCCCACCGCCTGCGCCGCTGCGGAGATGCCTGTCAGGGCGGAGAGCACCGCCGAAACGGTCTGCTCCCCCTGCTGCGTCCACGCCTGCGCCATGGGCTTCCAGATCTGGGCAAGGACGGATTTCGCCTTGGCGGCGATGCCGTCCAGCAGTCCGGGAATGCGCACCCACGCTCCCCCGGCGCTGCCGCCCCCTGCGGCTGCTCTGCCTGAGCTGCCCCCGGAGGCGCTGCCGCCGCCCCGCTCCGGGCTGACACGGGTGATCTTGTCAAAGCTGTACAGATCCCTCTGCGCCTGCGCCACAGAGCGGGCAGAGCGGGCGACTCTCCCCAGAGAGGCCGCCGCTTGGTCCATGCCCTTGCTGCTGCTCTTCCAATAGGTCACGCCGAACACGGACGTGACCGCAGAGGCAAGGCGGTTCAGCGCCGGTCGGGCGCTGTTCAGCGCTGAGGCAAAGGCTCCCATGACGGAGGCCGCCGCCCCCTGAAAGGAGCGCTCCAGTGCGTTCAGCTCTGCACGCACCTGTCCCAGTGCATAGGCGTAGGCGCTGTGTACCTGTCCTGCCCGTGACAGGAACTGCGCCGCCGCCCGGTCATTTGCCTCCAGCGCCTGACGCAGCGCCTGCGCCTGAAGCTCCGCCTGTCTCATCTCCTCTGTTTCATCCACGCTGTTCTCCTCCTCTCCCGGCAAGGCGCTCCATCATGGCACGGTAGTCCTGCGCCGCCAGCCGGTTCTGCTCCTCCTGCTCCCAGAAGGGGAACTCCCGGTACACCGCCTCCGGCTGTCTGCCGCATACCGCCCCGGCGGTAATGAGGGCATGGTGCCATGCGATCACGCTCAGCGCCTGATACTGCCGCCGCAGCGCCCGCTCCCGGCTCTGCACCAGCAGCAGGATCTCTCCCCATGTCCAGTCCTCCGCCTCCGCCGGGCTGAGACCCGCCTCGCACCCTGCCTCAATCAGCTCCTCCACTCTCAGCCCTTGGGGAAAGGGCCGCTCTCTCCCTCCTGCTGCACCTGCTCCTCCATGTGGGAGAACGCCTCCTCCATGGCGGTGTGGAGGGTCTGCTTCACCTGCCGGGTCTGCGCCTCGGTCATCAGCCCGCCTGCGCAGGCCAGATCCAGCGCCAGCGCCCCGAAGCGCTCCTGCCCCTGCCAGCCCCAGTCCACCAGCAGGTCATACAGCTCCTCTCCGTCGGTGAGGCTGTTCTCGCTGCCCGGCCAGTTCAGCGCCTCCGTCAGCAGGGCGCACATGCGCTCGCTGTCCCCGGCGGCGAGGAGGACGGTCTGCAGGGTGTCCTCCCCGAATCTGGCCTTCAGGTTCCGCTGGCCGCCCACCGTCAGGCGCAGCCGGAATTCCTTTCCCTCTCCCCGCAGAGGGAGATATTTTCTTGCCATTGGTATCGCTCCTCTCTCATCTGCCTCCCCCGGCAAAGGCCGGGGGAGGTATTTCCTGCGCCTGTTACGCCGCCGTGGGGTTGGTCACCGTCCATGCGCTCTGCAGCGCCACATCCAGCTTTGCGGAGATCAGCTCATCCACCTTGCTGCCGCTGACATAGGTGCTCACATAGCCGCTGGAGGAAAACACCGTGCCGTCCGGGAAGGTGATGCTCACCGTAACGATATTCCCCGCCGTCTGCAGCGCCTTCAGCACCCGGAAATCGGAGTCGGCGGCGCTGTTGTCGAAGAGATAGGTGATCTGGAAGCTCTTCACGTCCTCCACGCCGGGCACGCTCTTCTTCATGGTGTCCTTCATGCAGGTGGCGTCCAGCGTGGCGGGGGTGCCGCCGATGTCGCCGATCTCGGTGACATAGTTCAGGCTGGTATCGTTCACCTTCACGTCAATGCCGATGGTGGCAAGACCCTGTGTTGCCATAGTCATTCATCCTTTCTTCTGTTTCTATCTGTTTTCCTGTCAGTCAATGAGCCTCATACTGCGCTTGTCCACCCTGCGCCCGAAGCGGTAGCACTTATGGTAGCAGCCTGCCCCCTCGTCCCGGTAGCCGTCGGCGGAGGCGTAGACCCGCCTCAGTCCCAGCTCCGTCATGGCACGGTTCACCGCCTGACCCAGCATCTGGCGGTGCTCCCGCAAGGGGGTGTAGAGGTCAACCTGAAAGACGATCCGGTCTACCACCGGGCAGTCCGTGGAGGTATTGGAATACTCCCCAAAGACCACCGTATCCCCCTGTATCCCGCCTTTGGGGTACTCGGCGCAGAGGGTGAAGGGGGTTTCCGTCTCCATCGCCCCAAGGGCAGCGCGAACCTGCGCTCTGGCATCCACCAGAAGCGTCTCCGTCTCCTTCATCGCCGTCCCTCCTCATCCGATCTGCTGCAGCAGCAGCTTTCTGTGTCCCGGCCAGTGCTGGACGGAGCGCACCTCATAGAGCTGGCCGTTTATGGCGATGCGGTCAAAGGGGCGCACCTGCAGGGGATAAAAAAGCCTGCCCTCCACCACGCCGGAGACCGCCTCTCCCTGTCTGCCGGGCTTCCAGCCGGAGGTGATTCTCCCGCTGCTCTGCCAGGACTGGACGCTCTGCCAGCATACGCCCTGCTGGGTGCAGTCCTGAGCGGTAAAGTCCGGGTGCTCCATATCGTAAACCGCCTCTGTTTCGCCGCTGCTGTCTTTCACCAGCCTGCGCCGGTACAGAGAAAAGCCCGTGCGCCAGTGCAGGGGCGGCTCCCGCCTCAGCATGACACCCTCCGGTATCTGGCCAGCGTGGAGAGAATCTCCTGCATTCCGGCGTGCAGCTCGTTGGGGGTGAGATAGCTCTCGCTGTGGCTGAGCTGCCCCTCGCTGTAGCTGGCAGAGCGCAGCATGGCCGATTCCAGCTCCTGCCTGTCCCTGCGGAAGAACAGGGCGGCCAGCTCCACCACCTTCGGCTCAAAGCGTTCCTCCAGCTCCCGGACACCCAGATAGGACAGCACCTCGCTCCGGGCGTCCTCCAGCACGTCCCAGAGCAGAAGCTGAACCTCCTCCTCCGGGTCGCTGAGTCCCAGACGGCGCACCAGCCTGAGATACAGCGCCTCCTGTCTCTCGCTGTTCATGGCGCTCACGCCTTGTTGCAGGTCATCACGGCAAGGGCCTGGGGCTGGACCACCTTTGCCCCGTAGACATGAAGCCCCTTGATGGCGTCGGAGAAGTTATGCTCCAGACGATAGGCCTCCAGCTCCACAAGCTGCTCGGCAAAGGCACATGCGGCATTGGTGCCGGCGATGACCTTGAACCTGCTGCCGGAGGTATTGGGCACGTTGTTGGACAGGTGGATGCGGAAGCCCGCCGCCTCGCCGACCAGACCGCCCTGCAGAATCGCCTGATTGAAGCCGCTGCCGTTGCCCACAAAGCGGGCATCCTTCAGCAGCAGGCCGTGGTACCAGGGGGGAATCACCACCCAGCGCCCCAGCATGGGCACGTTGGCCTCGTTCAGCTTCACCCCCAGATCCACCAGATAGTCATAGGCGTCGGCGCTGGTGGGAATGACGGGGCTGTCGTCGGAGCCTACGGCATGGCCGCTCTCCGCCCCCGCCGTGAGCAGGGAGGCGAGATAACGGTCGATCACATCGTTCATGTCGTAGCTGGCTCTCTGCATCGCCGCATCCACCAGCTTGGGGTTGGACTGGGCGTTGTCCACGTCCTTGATCTGGAAGTTGAAATACTTGGCCTTGTCGATGACCAGATCCTGCATACTGCCGCTCAGCTCCTCCGGGGCGGCAATGTCCTGCCCGGTGTAGTCGCTGATGGTGATATTGCCCACCTGATTGATGTGTACGGTGTCGCCGCAGGCTCTGATCTCCCCCTCGTAATCCCGGTTCATCAGACCGGCGTAGACATGCACCTTATCCAGATGCTCCAGCAGTCTGGCAGACCATACCTCAGGAATAAAGCTCGTAAATGCCATGATTCATCATCCTTTCTTCACTTTGTCTCTGTGTTACCGTTTCAGCGCCTCGGATACCTCCGCCCAGCGGCCATTGATCTCCCTCACGCTCATGCCCCGCAGGGCGTCTCTGGTAATCCCCTCCGGCCGCTGGGGGGCTTTGGGCGCCTGAGCGCCCCGCATCCGCTGGGCAACTGCCTGAGACAGCGCCTGCTGAAAGAGCCGGGTGAACTGCTCCACCCGCTGGGCGGACTCCTCTTCGCTCTCTCCGGTGAGCCATGGGGCAAATCCCGCATCCAGACCCCGCTGCTGCAGCGTCTCCGCAACCGCCACACGGCGCATCCTGCCCTCGAAGTCCCTGCGCTGTCCTTCCAGTTCGCTGCGCTCCTGCTCCATGCGCTGTGCCAGCTCCGCCTCCATGGCACTCCGGCGGGAGGCCTCCTCTGCCTGACGCTCCCGCTCCCAGTTGGCACGGGCGGTGCTCAGTGCCTGAGACACCTTTTTGTCGCAGGCAGACTGATACTCCCTGTCCCGGCGCAGCAGCTCCTCAAAGTCCAGCCGCTCCTCTCTGCGCTCCTCCGCTTCCATCACGCTTCCTCCTTCTGAGCCGCACCGTTGCCCTGTGTGCCCCGGTGCGTATCGTTATTTTCACGGCGCAATGCCGCTGTCTCCTCCCGCTGCGCCCTCAGGTTCCGCACAGCCTCCGCAGGGTCTTTCACGAACCAGAGCTGGCCCAGCAGGGTCTGCTCGTCCACAATCCCCTGCAGCCTTGTCACCAGCTCCACCTGTTCCGCCTCGTTGACAGGCAGGTTGACGGTGAACACCACGTCCACGTCCTCCGGGGAGAGGGCATCCATCTCCCCCTTCACCTGCAGCCAGTGGCTGTACAGCCCTATGCGCTCCTTCAGCCCCTGCTCCATCTGCCCCATCTTGTTTCGTGCCATCTGATCCATGGCCAGCAGCTTCAGCTTCAGCGCCTGACCGGAGGAATTGCCGGAGAACCGCTCGTCGGAGAGATCCACGGTGAGGGTCTGCTTGTGCATCTCCTCCACCAGAGCATCGGCAAGCACCTGCACTCCCGCCTCGTCGAAGGTCTTCTGGATATACTCCGCCCTTGCGTCCAGCGGTGCGCCGTCAATGAACCTCTCCCGCACCAGCCGCTCCTCCTCGCCGGGGGCAAGGGTCATGCCGTAGAACACCAGCAGGGCGTCCACAAATTTCCGCTTGTCCGTCAGGCGGCTGCTCATCAGCTCGTCATAGGCGTCAATGAGGCTGATGATCTGTTCAAAGTCCCCCTGCCGCTGGGGGTTGTTCTCATAGGCGATCACCGGCACCGAGCCGAAGAAGTGCGCCCTCGCCTCCCCCGCCGGGTGAAACAGCGCCGTGTCCAGATCCCCGCCCCGGTACTCCCGCACCGTGTAGGGGGTGCAGCAGGTGACGGCATAGTACCGCTCCCCGGAGGGGGTCTCCCGGCGCTCCCACAAAAGGGCAAACAGCTTGTGATGCTCCACGGAGCTGTCGCACACCAGAATGCCGTTTCCGGGGTGGATCATGGCGCTTCTGGGCTTGGGGTCGGCCTCATCGGAGGCATAGCACAGCTCCATACACTCCCCCGTCACCCCCATGGTTCTGCCGATCTCCCGGTCGATGCGGGCAATATGCTGGGCATCATAGCAGCTCAGAAGGGGCGTCAGGTCAAGCCGCCGCTGCCCCGGCTCGTGCCACGCTCTGGGGTTGGCGTCATACTTCACGTCCTGTCCCAGATAGTAGCCAAGAGCGATGTCCACCACATATTTGGCGTAGTTCACCCCCACCCGAACCTCATCGCCTCCGGCGGGACGGTGGAAGATGTCGTGGTCTCCCCGGTAGTAGCGCTCCAGCCTGCCATAGCGCCCCGCCGCCGCCTCCGCCTTGCGGATGCAGTAGCGAATCACGTCCCCGCCCAGCTCCTCCGCATCGCCAACCTGCTCCCTGTCCATGTACAAGATCATGTCTCTCTTCCTTTCTACAGCCCCTTGGGGCGTTTTCTCACCCTCGCCTGCGTGCGGGCAAGGACGGTGCTGACGAAATACCGCACGGCGTCCATGCAGTGGTCGTTCTCCTTCACCGGGCGGTCCTGACCGCCCCCGGACTCGTCCCAGACATAGGAGAGGAACTCCCTTCTGGTGTTCACGCATCCCTCGGCAAACAGGAGCTTTCCCTCCTGCAGCAGCTCCCCCGTGCGGCGTATCCCGGTGAGCACCTGATTGTCCGCCCCCTGAATGGCGTAGCCCCGCTGGCGCAGCAGGGCGATAAAGCTGGCGGCGGAAGGGTCCACCACCACCGCTCTCGGCCTTGTCCCCTCCAGAAAGGCGTCCAGATCGTCGGCATACTCCCCGTCGGTCTTCTGGCGCATCTGCTCCCGTCCCGACCAGTAATACTCCTTCACGCAATACCAGCTCCCCTGCTCCCCCTGCTGCCAGAGCAGGAAAACGGTGGGATTCTGGGTGCCGTAGTCCACGGATACATACCGCTCCCCGCCCAGCGCCGGAAGCTGGCGCACCATGTGCCGGTTCGGGTCAAACATATCGTAAATCTGCCCCTGCGCCGCCACCCACAGCCCCAGTACATACCTCTGGCGGAACACCCCGGCATACAGTCCCTCATACCGCCTGCGGATGGCCGGGGAGAGGGCGGGGTTGTCCTGCATGGTGAAATGGAGATAGAGCAGGTTCCGCTCTCCGGCACGGCAGATCCAGTTTCTGTAGAACCAATGCTCCGGCCCCTCCGGGTTGCAGTTGAACCAGAAGCGGGAGCCCTCCACGCTGCACCTTGCCAGCGCCTGCTCCACGAAGGAACGGGGCATCAGCGCCGCCTCGTCAAACAGCACTCCGGCAAGGGTCATGCCCTGAATCAGGGCGTAGCTGCCCTCGTCCTTGCCGCCGAAGAGATAGTAGTCGTTGTGCCTGTCGTCCATGTAGACGGTGATGCGGTTTTCGCTGCGCCGCTCCTCGAAGCGGCAGATGCCCTCCAGCCACTGGGGCAGCAGCGCCGTCACGTTGCGCCGCAGGCTCTCAATGGTCTTGCCGCAAAGGGCAAAGCGCTGCCCCTGAAAGCATTCCATGCTCCAGAGCATAAAGCCCAGCGCCATGCTCACCGTCTTGCCTGAGCGCACGGAGCCGTCGCAGATGATGCCGTCATAGCTGTGAAAGCGCTCCTGCTTCCACCATGTCACCGTCAGCCTTTGCCGCGGGCTGAAGCTCTGGTACCTCATCTCCCTGCGTCACCTCCTCCCGCCAATTGCCCAGCGCCTCAAAGAGGTTGTTCTCCGCCCTCTCCGCCTGCGCCTCCTCCTCGCCCCAGACCTGGGGCCGCCTGCGTTTGAGCCACAGGCTGATGGCCGTCACGCTGGGTGCCGCCTCCTTCCGGGTGCAAACCGTCTTGTCCCCCTTCTCCGTCTGCTCTACCTTCTCCTCGGTATAGCGGTAGCCCAGCGCCGCCTTCAGCAGTGCGTCCTCCACCTGATAGTCCGTCAGCTCCCCGGTCTGGCTCAGTGCCTGCTGCAGGGGCGGGTACTTCCTGCGCCAGAGCTGAAGGGTGATGGGCTTGATGCCGATACGCCGGGCAATCTCCCGCAGCCCCAGACCGTCCCGCATCCATCCCCGCAGCAGGGTCAGTGCCTCGGGACTCTGCCATAGCTGCGCTCTGTTCAAAACGCTCCCCTCCTTTCCTCTGGGGCAAGTGTAGCCCTCTCCGGCAGGCACTGGAAATGCAAAAGGAGATTTTGATTCCTGTTTTACCCCTTTTCATCCCCTGTTTCGCACATTTGCGCAAGATTGTCTTTTCCCATGGCAAAGCCTCGCAGAGTTCCGCCCACAGGGCGGAATAAAGTCAAATCATTTTTGTGCCGAATTCACTTCGGTGCAAAAATACTGCTATCCATGCAAGTGTGCGACCGAAGGGAGTGCGCGCAGCATGGATGCAAAGCTCGCAGACAAAGTCCA
>CAJOOV010000090.1 GCA_905236265.1 uncultured Oscillospiraceae bacterium
ATTCGATACAGGATTTGTTCATGTTGTCTGTATCGAGCCTCCCAAGAGCTCCCCTGCCTTCGGGCGGGGGAGCTCGAGAGGGCAGAAACCTGAGATTTGACCTGAGGAACCGCTGAATCACGCAAGCCAGCCGGAAGGCTGTATCAGCGCTTCCCCGAATTTCGGGTTTGTGCCCTTTCTGTTTCCATGAAACCGTTTTATCATGCCGCAGCAGTGCCGGCGGCAAGTCTCAGGAGAATGATTATGAGCAGTGAATTGTTGCAGCGTGCCCGTGATTTTGAACGGCAGTATATGGGCTATGCCGACGCAGAGCGCCCCGCCTATCACCTCACCGCACCGGTGGGCTGGATGAACGACCCCAACGGCTTTTGCTATTACAAGGGCTATTACCATCTGTTCTTCCAGTACCATCCCTACAGCACCCAGTGGGGTCCCATGCACTGGGGACATGCAAGGACGAAGGATTTTGTCACTTGGGAGTATCTCCCTGCTGCCCTCGCTCCCGATATGCCCTATGACGCCAACGGCTGCTTCTCCGGCAGCGCAGTGGAGATGCCCGACGGCAGGCATCTGCTCCTCTACACCGGCGTGAACCAGACGAGGCGTGTGGACGGCGTGGAGGAGATGCTCCAGAGCCAGTGCATTGCCATCGGTGACGGCATCAACTACGAAAAGTACGAGCATAACCCCGTTCTGGACATCAGCGACCTCCCGGAGGGAGCCAGCGAGATCGACTTCCGTGACCCCAAGATTTGGCGGGAGGGCGACACCTATTACGCTGTCATAAGCAACCGCTCCTCCGACGGCAGCGGCTTCATTCTCCTCTATGAGAGCGAGGATGCCATGCACTGGCACTATGACGGCGTGATTGACGAGTGCAAAAACCTCTATGGCAGAATGTGGGAGTGTCCTGATTTCTTCCCGCTGGACGAAAAGCAGGTGCTGCTGGTCAGTCCCATGGAGATGATACCCACAGGGCTGGAATTTCACGCCGGATACGGTACGGTTGCCCTGATCGGCACCTACGACCGGGAGAGCCACAAATTCCGGCGGGAAGAGGTTCATGCCATTGATTACGGTCTGGATTTCTATGCCACCCAGACCATGGAGACCCCTGACGGGCGGCGGATTATGGTTGCGTGGATGCAGAACTGGGCGACTACCCGCTGCGAGACTCCCGGTGCCCATCTGTATGGGGCGATGACCTTCCCCAGAGAGCTGGCCGTGCGTGACGGCAGGCTGATTCAGAATCCGGTGCGTGAACTGGAGCGCTATTATACCAATCACGTTCAGTACCGGAATGTGGTGATTGACCGGGAGTGCAACCTGAACGGTATCCGGGGGCGAGTGCTGGATCTCACGGTGAGCGTGAAGCCCTCCGGCAATAAGGTCTACCGCTGGTTTAAGCTCACCGTTGCCCAGGACGGGGAGCACGGCGCTTATATCTGCTACCACCCCGATACCGGAATCGTGCGCATTGACCGCAGCCGCTGCGGCGGACGGTTTGACATCGTCCACTTCCGGGAGTTTCAGGTTTCCTCCAGAGGCGGGGAAATCAAGCTGCGCATTCTGCTGGACGGCAAGCTGGTGGAGCTGTTTGTGAACGATGGGGAGCAGGCGGCCTCCTTCCAGCTCTATGGCCCGGATACGGCAGAGGCAATCAGCTTTGAGTCAAGGGGCTGCGTGGTGCTGAACGTGGATAAATATGACCTTGACCTCCCTGCAGGCGGACATGGGCAAATCGGTTCGGTCTGCTGAGCGTCTGAGAGCGTCAGAGCAGGAACAGCTTCTGGAACAGTACCTGGCACTTGAGGCGGTATCTCCCCGGCGCTGCCAGCGTTTCCTCGACGGTCTGACGGAGGAGCAGCGGCGGTGCCTGACGGAGAACGCACATTACGACGGAGATGCCTGTCTCCATCGTATGGTAAGCCCGGTTTCGTGGGAGAATGGTCTGGAGGAGGAGTCGGTTGCGGTATTTCAGGAGAGTATGCTGGGATACTTCAATATCCTTGCCCGGCGTGCAAGGCGGCACTCTCCCCCCTGCCCCCACAGACATGCCTTTGCGGAGCTGTACTATATCGTCCGGGGTGTCTGCGCTGATACCATCTGCGGAAACGATTTGGATCTGGTTCCCGGAGATCTGGTCATCCTCATGCCGGACACGGAGCACTGTCTCTCTGTCCCCGGAGACTGTCTGATCTATCAGGCGGCCATCCGGGAGAGTACCCTGCGCAACATTTGGGAGGCGTTTCTCGCCTCCTGTCCCCAGCCCCCCTCCGGCGGCGAGACGCTGGGGGCAAAGGGCAATGCATATCTGCTGTTTCGCACCGGCGTAGAGCCGGAGCTTCGGGAGCTGATGGAGCAGATGCTGGAGGAATGCGCCAACCCCCACCGGTTCTTCAATGCGATGCTGCAGGGGATGCTCTCCTCACTGCTTGCGCTGCTGTTTAACGAGTTTGAGCCGGAGCAGGAGAGGCGGCAGAACGACCGTGACTTGAACCAGCTCAGCCATTATCTGAAAATGCACATCTCTGAGGTGACACTGGCTTCCGCAGCGGCGCATTTCGGCTTCAGCGTGCCCTATTTCAGCACGCTGGTGAGGCGGAAAACCGGACGGAGCTTTTCCGAGATACTGCGGGAGCAGAAAATGGAGTTGGCCGCAAAGCTGCTGGCGGAATCTGACGCAACCATGAGGGAGATCTGCGAAAAGACCGGGTATGAGAGCGTATCCCAGTTTTCTGCCTCCTTCAAGCGCCGCTTTGGACGCACCCCCGGCGAATTCCGGGCGGCTCAAGGGCGGTAGGACACGGCACGACAGGTCACAGTCTCTGCTCCGGGGATACCGGCAGAAAGGATGAAGCGGAATGAAAAAGGGCTCGATGCCTACCATGAAGGACGTGGCACAGGAGGCGGGTGTATCGCTGGGTACAGTCTCCAAGGTGTTCAACGGAATCCCTGTAGGTAAGATGTATCAGCAGCAGGTTCAGGAGGCAGCGGCTCGTCTGGGGTATCGGTTAAACCGCTATGCCAGAGGGCTGAAGTCCGGCAAAACGCTGACGGTGGCGCTGATCCTGCCCAGCCTTCAAACCCAGTTTTTTTCCACCCTCGCCCAGAAAATCTGTGAATCCCTGCGGGAGCGGGAGCGCCAGATGCTCCTCTTTATCGCCCAGCCCGGCATGGAATCCGAGCAGGACTGCATGAGAAGGGCGGTGGAGCATCAGGTGGACGGCGTGATTGCCGTGACCTATTCGGATGACCTGCGCAAAAACAGCCAGGTGCGGCTGGTCACCATAGACCGCCTGATTGCGCCGGATGTGCCCTGCGTCTCCTCGGATAATTACGGAGGCGGTCAGATGGCGGCGCAGAAGCTCATTGAGCTGGGCTGCAAGCGGCTTCTGGGTGTTCACATTGCCTGCGCCGCATCCAGCGAACCGGACAAGCGAATTGACGGCTTCTGCTTTGCCTGCCGTTCCGCCGGAGTGGAGTTCTCTGTGTGCGTGGATAACCAGCAGCAGGGAGAACAGATCATTTCCTTTTTGGAGCAGCGTCTGAGAGATGGCACCCCGGATTTTGACGGCATCTTCTGCAGCAACGACGATCTCGCCTACCGTGTCGGCTCCGTGCTGAGAGAGCACGGGGTGAAAGTGCCTGAGCAGGTGCAGATCATCGGCTACGACGGGGTAAAAAAATTTGAGGGCAGGGATCTCTTCTGCTCCACCATGATTCAGCCGGTGAAGGAGATGGCGGACACGGCGGTGGATCTGGTGCTCAACAGTGACGGCACATCCCCCTCCATCCTTGCCTGCCTGCCAGTCAGCTATATGGCAGGGGGAACGACTAAGGACAGCGTACAGCCGTAACAATAAGAATGTCCAAAGGCAGCAATGGTTCAGACATTGCTGCCTTTCATTCGCAGACAAAGTCCGATGGACCTTGTCTGCGAGTTTGCATCCATGCTGCGCGCACTCCCTTTGGTCGCACACTTGCATGGATAGCAGTATTTTTGCACCGAAGTGAATTCGGTACAAAAATGATTTGACTCTATTCCGCCCTGTGGGCGGAACTCTGCGAGGCTTTATCTACAGTCTGAGGGGACGCTGCCAAAGCAGCGTCCCCTCAGTTCGTTCAGAAGAAAGCAACGTCCTTCTTTCCGTTATTCGTTGATGATAAAGGTTTCCGGTGCGGGCCAGTCGCCGTAGTGGGTGCCGATACCGGTGGGATTGTAGAGCGGGTACAGAGGTATGATTTTCTCAACGCCTTCCTCTGTGACCTTCTCGAAATAGTAATCTGTCAGGGTTGCGTCGTAGGTTCTTGCAGCTCTCAGCGGACCCACCTTTTTGCCTTCGCCGTCCACACTGATGGGTGCGTAGAAATAGCTGTAGGTTGCAATATCTTTGTCTATGGAGGTGACTCTGGTGATGTCCAGCGTCTCAGGCGCTTTACCCATCGGGGGCAGGTCTTGGGTGACAGCCTCGAAGAAGTGGTTCTGCTTCATCTCTGTTGCAGCGGCATCCACGCCCGATGTTCCATCTCCCAGCACAATATTAGAAGCGCTGCCGATGAACGCACCGGCTCTCTTTGTCTCTGCAAGGGTCTCCTGCTTTCCGTCCTCTCCCGGTGCCTTGAGCGCTGCGCCAACCAGTCCGGTGCAGTAGCTTCCCTTAATGCTGCCGCCGTCTGCAGTGCCTGCAAAACCGCCTGCCACAGAGGTATCCGTATCCTCCGTTGCGTAAACGGAACAGGTGGTGTAGCTGTCCGTAATCGTGGTTTTGCCGGCTGTGCCCACCAGTCCGCCTGCGCTGCCCTTGGCCTGTACGTTATAGCGTCCCGCCCCGGCGGTCTCCGCCAGATAGGCACCGTCTACTGTGTGCCCGCCGGAGTAGCTTTCCTTGATCTCCGTTGTTTTTTCCTCTACATCTCCGGCTTTCGGAATAGGCTCCGTTTTGCCCACAAGACCGCCTGCGTCGCCGTTTGTAGACTTCACATACACGCTGGCACAGCAGTCCTGAATCAGACCGCCCTTCATTACGCCAACCAGTCCGCCGGTGCTGCCGGTGCCGGTAATCTCAAGGGCGCTGTCATCGCTCAGGGTGTTGTACACACGCACATTTTGCAGCGTGCAGTTCTCCAGCGTGCCGAAGATGCCTGCCGCACCGTCGTAGTTCACGCTCACATTCTGGATTGCGTAGGTTTTTGTGTCATAGCTGCCGGTATAGATGGAATCCTTCTGCATATTCACCGGCATATAGTAACCCGGCTGCTCCGCAAGATAGCTGCCCTCATGCTCAGGGTCGTTGTGGAGAATCTGGACAGTGTAATTCGGGTCAACCTGATTATCCTCTCCGGTGGCATAGGCCTTTGCGATATTCGCCTTGAAGGACTCCCAGTCCATATCCGCAGCCTGTGACGCCTTGAAGACTTTCCCCACACCGTAGGGGTTCTCAAAGCCGGAAATAGCGGGATCCATGTTCTCCAAATGCCGGAAGTTGGCAATCTTTGCATCTGCACTGGAGATTGCCTCCGGTGTGCCGCCGTAGGTCATATCGGCAAACAGGCTGTTGGTTTTCACGCCGCTGCTGTAGCCCACGTTGGTCAGCTCTTCCGTGTTGTCCGAAATCGCCTGAATGGTGATGTTCTCGCCGGGAATCATGGCCTTCCCGTCCTCGGAGAGGGTCAGGCCGATGCCGGACATAATGTCCCGGAAGTGGTTGCTCACGCCCTCTGTGATCGTCCACTCTGCCGCCCCCGCAGCCTTTGTCTTCGGTGCGGTCACGTCGTCCAGCAGCACAGAGAACTGGCCGTCGCCGTCATTGGTCACGTTGCGGTTCGTGTCCACGACTGTGCCTTTGTTAATCAGCACGAAGGTATACTTTGCACCGCTGGTCTCGCCGGTGATGACCAGCTTCAGGTTTGCATTTGCATTGCCCGTGTTGGGATTTTTCACATTGACCACCAGACGATCCCCATTGACCACTTCAATGGTGGGGTCGCCCAGCTTCGCTCCCATAGCCAGCGCATCGGGAGAGGACTCTCCATACCAGCCGATTACGCCGCCGCCGCTGAGATAGTCCCGTCTGGCGCTCTTTTTGTCCACCTGATACTCGTTCCCGTCTGCGTCCTTCTCCACCCTGTCCCTCACGTTCAGAATCTCCGTATAATCATCCTGATCGAAGGAATAGCGATAGCTTCCGGATCTCGTGGCGTAGAACACATCCAGCACTCTCGCCCCGGAGGGTATTCTGTTTTCAGGGGGAATCTCATAGCGGATGATGTAGTTGCCTCCGCTGCGCACCGTCTCATCAATGGACGCATAGGGCAGCATCAGATCCAGCACCACGCTCGTGCTGTCTCCGGGCTCCACTGCGCCCTCTCCGTCTCCCACGACATAGTAGTAAACAGAGTTGTCCGCAGCACTCGGATCCTCCGGGATACCCTTGTTACCGCATCCGGCCAGCAGCCCCTGGCTGTCTGCCATGGTCAGATGGTTCTGTGCTGCAACGTAGATTTCCTTTGCAATGCCGTCCATTTCCAACTGATGGAGATTTCTGGCATGACCGGTAAGCCCCACAAAGGCAAAGCCTGACAGTATGGCAATAATGCCCACAGCAACCAGCGTCTCCGCCAACGTGAAACCTTTTCTGTTCCGACTCATATTCTCACTTCATCTCCTTTCCATCATCGGCTCATGGGTTGTCCTTTTGGGGCTGTATACTTCTGACGGAGAGCGCATCCAACTCCACAATCTTCTCCGTCTGTCCTTCCTTCATCACCATCAGGTTTTTCACTGTGATTACCTTCCTGCTGGCGTCGGCAGCAACCGTATCAAATGCGATGTGCATTTTTGCCCCGGTGCGGGGCGTTGTGACCAGAACTCTGGGTTCAGGACGCTTGTCCGCAGGGTAGGTGCTGAACTCCTGAATGTAGATATCCGTGTATCCGTCCTTCTTCGCAAGATAAATCACGCTCTGGCTTCCGGTTCTCCCGTCGATAAATGTGACGCTTTTACCGTCTCCGGACGGCGTAATGCTGTTGGCAAAGCCAAGCTGATCCCGCAGAACCGTGGTAGTGGTGGACAGCAGCGTGCGGGCGTTCGCCGTATCCACCAGACGCATAATTGCGTTGCGCGCTACAGGAATGCCGGTGGCAACGATACTGGTTGCCAGAAGCAGGACGAAGGTGCTCACCAGCAGCTCCAGCAGGGTAAAGCCCCGTTCCTCCCGCAGGCGTTTTTTCAACCGCTCTTTCACAGCTAACCTCCTCAAGACACTTTCTTGTAGGAAACGATATACTCGCCGTTCTGTTCATGGACATAGTACTTCACGGTGTAGTGAACAGACGCCTTTCCATCCGGCGTGATTTTGATTGCAGCACCGGACTCCACGGTAACGCCGTCTCCCGACGCTGCATCGTCTGCTCTGGTTTCCAGAACATTGTTTCTCCTGTAGTACTGATCCATCAGTAAACTGTTGTTTTTGATGATTCTGGTGGAGGTTGCAATCACCCCGGCCAGCATCAGAATGCCAAGGCTGGAGACCACCAGCGAGATCAGTATTTCCACCAGAGACTCACCCCGCCTGCTTCTCAGCTTGTTCAGCGCTTTCATCTCAATGCC
>CAJOOV010000091.1 GCA_905236265.1 uncultured Oscillospiraceae bacterium
AATCGTCTGCACTGTGCTCAGCGTGGACTATGACTGTCAGCCGGAGATTGCCGCCACCATCGGCACCTCCGCCGCCCTGGCCATCTCCGACATCCCCTGGAACGGCCCCGTAGGCTGCATCAGCGTGGGTCTGGTGGACGGGAAGATCGTCCTCAACCCGGATCAGGAGCAGCGCCACGTCTCCCAGCAGGCGACCACCGTTGTGGCCACCAGCAAGAAGGTGGTCATGATCGAGTCCGGTGCCAATCAGGTGGACAATGAGACCATGCTGCAGGGCATCCAGATGGCCTTTGACGAGATTCAGAAGCAGATCGCCCTGATTAACCGGATGGTGGAGGAAATCGGCAAGCCCAAGTTCGAGTATCCCCACGCCGACTTTGATCAGGAGCTGTTCGACAAGATCGTGGAGAACAGCTGGGACGAGGCCTGCGATGCCATGGACACCGACGACAAGAACCAGCGTGAGGCCGACTGGAACAAGCTCATCGACAAATGGCATGAGCTGTATCTGGAGGATCACCCCAATATGGATCAGTATCTGGAGGAGATCACCTACAAGTTCCAGAAGAAGATCGTGAAGAAGTGGCTGTTGGAGGGTCATCGTGTGGATGGCCGCCAGTCCAACGAAATCCGTCCTCTGGCCGCCGAGGTGGGCGTGCTGCCCAAGGTACACGGCTCCGGTCTGTTCACCCGCGGCCAGACGCAGGTGCTCAGCGTCTGCACCCTGAACACCCTGACCATGTGCCAGAAGATCGACTCCATCTGGGAGGAAGATACCAAGCGCTATATGCACCACTACAACTTCCCCGGCTATTCCGTGGGCGAGGCCCGCAGCGCCAAGAGCGTGGGACGCCGGGAGTATGGCCACGGCGCACTGGCAGAGCGGGCTCTGGTTCCCGTGCTGCCCAGCGAGGAGGATTTCCCCTATGCCATCCGTGTGGTGTCCGAGACCCTCAGCTCCAACGGCTCCACCTCTCAGGGCTCCATCTGCGGCTCTACGCTGGCGCTGATGGATGCCGGCGTGCCCATCTCCGCCCCTGTGGCTGGCATCTCCTGCGGTCTGATTCAGGACGACGACGGCAGGTTCCAGACCTTCATCGACATTCAGGGTGTGGAGGACTTCCACGGCGAGATGGACTTCAAGGTGGCCGGCACGAAAAAGGGCATCACCGCCATTCAGATGGATCTGAAAAACGACGGTCTGACCATGGAGATCATCCGTGAGGCATTGGAAAAGACCTATGACGCACGCTGCCAGATTCTGGATCAGATTATGCTCCCCGTCATCGCTGAGCCCCGTCCTGAGATCTCCGAGAACGCCCCCAAGCTGATTAAGATGAAGATCGCCGTGGACAACATCCGTGACGTGATCGGCTCCGGCGGCAAGGTGATTCAGAAGATTCAGGCCGATTCCGGCGCAAAGGTAGACGTGGAGGAGGACGGCACCATCTATATCTCCGGCCCCAACTCCGCCACGGTGGAGGCTGCCAAGCGCACCATTGACGCCATTGTGTTTGTCCCCGAGGTGGGTCAGCTCTACTTCGGTAAGGTGGTTCGCATCCTGAAGTTCGGCGCCTTTGTGGAGCTGGCTCCCGGCAAGGACGGCATGGTTCACATCTCCAAGCTGTCTAACCACCGCATTGCACGGGTAGAGGACGCTGTGAATATCGGCGATATGATCTGGGTCAAGGTCACGGACATCGACGAGAAGGGCCGAGTCAACCTGAGCCATATCGACGCCCTGCGGGAGATCAGGGCGAAGAAGGAAGAGTGATTCTAAGGGGTCTGACGGAGCGCTGTCAGACCCCTGCTTTCCACCCGGAGAGGAGATAACTGCATGGCGAAACGAAACGGAAAAATTGAATTGATGCGCTTTGTCTTTTCGGTACTGGTGGTGGCCTTTCACGCCAGCGGAGATATTTGGAGCGGGGCAAAGCCGCTGACGGAGCATCTGTCTCTGGCCTCTCAGGGAGCGATCGGCGTGGAGTTTTTCTTCCTGGTCTCCGGCTTTCTTATGGCAAAGTCGGTGTACCGGCAAAACGAGGCGGCGCCCTGTGACACGCAGACTCTGGGCAGCGACACCACCCGGTTCCTATGGCGCAAGGTGAAGGGGATCTGGCCCTATCATCTGTTCTTCTGCTTTGCCATGTTTGTGCTGCACTGCATCAAGGTGGGAAGCTTTCATCTGCACTATCTGTGGTATGAACTGCCCAGTCTGTTCTTCCTCCACCGAAGCGGAATCATAGGGGTGGTGGACGCCTTTATCGGTGTGGAGTGGTATATTAGCTCCATGCTGCTGGCTATGGCGGTGCTGTACCCCCTGATTCGATACAACTACAATCTCTTTACCCATGTGGTGGCTCCGCTGACCGGCATATTGGTGGTGGGCTACCTCTCCTACACCACCGGTGCGCTGACAGGTGCCGGCAACTGGGCGGGTCTTACCTTCAAGGCCAACCTGCGGGCGGTGGCGGAGCTGTGTCTGGGCGCCGCCGGCTATGAGGTCTGCCGCAGTATGGAGAGAAGGACGTTCACCGCCCTCCAGCGGCTGCTGCTGACACTGGCGGAGGCTGGAGGATTCCTGTATGCCATTTACATTGGCTGCAGCACAGAGGACTTCCATATGCAGTTCTACGCCCTGATGGTGCTGTGCGTGGCGGTGCCCATCGCATTTAGCGGCAAGAGCCTGCTCAGCGGCAGCCCGCTGTTTCAAAACCAGATTTGTACGTTTCTGGGAGCGGCCAGCCTCCCCATCTACCTCGGTCAGAATGTGACCAGAACCATCAACAAATATTGGCTGGGCGGGCTGCCTAAGAGCTGGCAGTTTATCCTTGTTGTGGTATCCACTGTTCTCCTTGGCACTGCCGTCTATCTGATTTGGACTGCCATAGGCAGCAGGAGAAAGAAGGCACAGCAGGCATGAAGGGCAGGAACGGAAAAATCGAACTGATGCGCTTCGTTTTTGCCCTGTGCATCCTGCTGGGACACATCAACCTCAAGGTATGGAACAGCACGAAAACCTTCGGCAGTTTCACCCTGTCCAGACGGGGCTATCTGGGCGTGGAGTTTTTCTTTCTGGTGGCTGGCTGGCTGATGGCAAAATCCGTTGCCCGGCAGAACGCCGCCGGTGCCTGTGAAAGCGCCGGGGAAGACACTGCGCTGTTTCTATGGAAAAAGGTAAAGGGGCTGTTGCCCTATCACCTGAGCGTGTGCGCCCTTGCGGCCATCTCCCTCGCCCTTCGTGCCCCGGTCGAGATGCCGGGAACACTGCTTGTGCGCCTGCCCGGTGTTCTCTTTCTTCAAAACACCGGAATGCTGGGAGAGTCCAATCCCCTGATTGCCATGGAGTGGTATCTCTCCGCCATGCTCATTGCCATGGCTCTCCTCTATCCCCTCTCACGCAGGTGGTATCGCACGACCGTGTGCTATCTGGCTCCCCTGACCGCCATTGTGCTGCTGGGCTGGATGGTACACGAGACGGGATACCTCTCCGGTACGAGGGAGTATCTGGGCTTCTGGCTGAAGGGCAACTGGAGGGCGATTGCGGAAATCGCTCTGGGCATGAGCTGCTATGAGGTGTCCCAAATGCTGGGGCGCAGGGCATGGACGCAGCGCCAGCGTTTTTGCCTCACCGCTGCCGAGGCCGTGTGCTATCTTCTCTCTCTGGGCTATATGTTCAGCGATCTGGGCACCGAGTATGAGCTGCTGGTTCTCTTCCTGCTCACGGCGGCGGTGACCCTGTCCTTCAGCAACGCAGGCGTTCTCACCAGCGCCCCCTTTGACAACCGCCTTTGCGCCTATCTGGGGGCAATCACCCTGCCCCTCTATCTGGTGCAGGAGGTCTGCTGGACGGCGGTTCAGTTTTGGCTGGGCGATTTACGCCCCGGCATACAGGCAGCGCTGATTTTCTCCCTGTCCCTTCTGCTGGCAGTGCTGCTCCACGCCTGTTTCTCTCAGCGCAGGCATAAAACGCTGTCGGCATAATTCCCCCTCCCCATGCGGAAACTATACAAAACGCAGAGCCTTTGACCTGTGCCGCTCGTCAAAGGCTCTCACAGACAGGAAAGAGGTGCTACATGAGGCAATTTCAAACGGAGACGCTGCCCAACGGCGTGCGTATTCTCACCGAGCCCATGGACTCCGTGCGCTCGGCTGCGCTGGGCATCTGGGTGGCAACCGGCTCCCGTGCCGAGACAGCGCAGGAGTCCGGCGCTGCCCATTTTATTGAGCATATGCTCTTTAAGGGCGGCGAGCACTGCACCGCCGCCCAGCTTGCCGCACGGATGGATGCCATCGGCGGACAGCTCAACGCCTTCACCACAAAGGAATGCACCTGCTTCTATGTCCATGCGCTGGACAGCCATCTGATGGAAGGGCTGGATATCCTCACGGACATGTTCTTCCACTCCGGATTCCACCAGAAGGACGTGGAGACGGAGCGGGGCGTGATTCTGGAGGAAATCGGGATGTACCGGGACGATCCCGCCGATCTGGTGAGTGAACGCCTTGCGGCGGACATCTACCGGGGCACGCCCCTCGCCCGCCCCATTCTGGGCAAAAAGTCCACGCTGGAGCGCATGACCGGGGATTGGCTCAGGGAGTACAAGCAGACCCACTACTGCCCGGACAAGGTGGTGGTGTCTCTGGCAGGCTCCTATCCTGAAGCAGTGGTGCAGGCCATTCGGGAGCGGTTTTCCGCCATGGCGCCGGGCAAGACCGCCCCGCTGAAGCCGGGACGCTACACTCCCTCCGTCACCCTGAAGCGCAAGGCCACGGAACAGAATCACCTCATCCTCGCCTTCCCTGCGCTCTCCGCCTCAGACCCGAGGCGCTTCTCCCTGCAGATCCTCAGCTCCATTCTGGGCGGCGGCATGTCCTCCCGGCTGTTCCAGCAGGTGCGGGAGCGGCAGGGGCTGTGCTATAATATCTATTCCTACGGCTCCGCCTATTCGGACTTGGGCGTGTTCTGTGTCGCCACTGCCCAGAGCAGGGACACGGAGGCCCAGGCCATTTCCAGCATCCGCCGGGTGATCGACGAGATTGCCGCTGACGGCGCCACGGAGGAGGAGCTTCACCGGGCAAGGGAGCTGGCCAAGGCCAATGTGCTCATGGGCATGGAGTCCACCACCGCCCACATGAACCACATGGCCCGCTCCGTCCTCTCCGGGGAGCCTATCCTCACCCCGGACGAAATCATCGCCGCCTATGATGCGGTGACGCCGGAATCCGTCCGGCGTCTGGCGGAAGAGGTGTTCCGCTGGGAAAACGCCTCCCTCTCCGTGGTGGGCAAAGTGGCGGAGGAGGCGGGATACCGGGAGCGCATTGCCTCCAACTGAACCCTTTACTATGCAAAAAGCGCCGTCGGCTGTACTTGCCGATGGCGCTTTTTTGTTCCTCTGTGGTCAGCAGACCACTCTGTTCTTCCCGCTGCATTTTCCCTGATAGAGCTTTTGATCCGCATGATTGATCCATTCCTTTACGCTTTTCCCTGACTCATAGCGTGCCATGCCAATGGTGATGGTG
>CAJOOV010000092.1 GCA_905236265.1 uncultured Oscillospiraceae bacterium
CGCTGATGTGCGTGTGATTATGACGGAGAATGCCACAAGGTTTATCTCCCCCCTCCTCTTTGAGGAGCTCACCGGAAACCGTACCCTCACGGACACCTTTGACCGCTCCTCCGGTCTGCGTGTCTCCCATATAGCCACGGCGGAGCAGGCAGATTTCCTCCTCATCGTCCCGGCAACGGCAAACGTAATGGCAAAGCTGGCGCATGGTCTGGCGGACGATATGCTCACCACTACCGCCCTCGCCTGTACCTGTCCTAAGGCAATCGCCCCGGCGATGAATACCCACATGTATGAAAATCCGGTGACACAGGACAACATAGACATTCTTCGCAGATACGGCTGGGAGGGGATAGAGCCTGCCTCCGGGCGTCTGGCCTGCGGCGCAGTGGGCAAGGGAAAGCTGCCGGAGCCAGAGGTGCTGCTGGAGGTGTGTCTGCACGCACTGACCCATGACAAGGATCTGGCCGGGAAGCATGTTCTGGTCACTGCAGGGCCTACGAGGGAGTCTCTTGACCCGGTGCGGTACCTCACCAACCACTCCTCCGGCAAAATGGGCTATGCCATTGCCAGAGCGGCCAGTGCAAGGGGCGCAGAGGTCACGCTGGTCTCCGGCCCCACCAGCCTGCCCAGACCGGGCTACATGGAGTTTATCCCCATCACCACGGCAGAGGAGATGTATCAGGCGGTTGTAAGCCGCAGCGAAGAAGCGGACATCATCATCAAGGCGGCGGCTGTGGCAGACTATCGCCCGGCGGCTGTGGCGGACGACAAGCTGAAGAAGTCCGACGGAGAGCTGTCCATCCCGCTGGAGCGCACAAAGGACATTCTGGGGTATCTGGGGACGCACAAGCATCCGGGGCAGTTCCTTTGCGGCTTTTCCATGGAGACGGAGAACATGCTGGAAAACAGCAGGAAGAAGCTGGAGAAAAAGCGCCTTGACCTCATCGCCGCAAACAACGTTAAGGTGGCCGGGGCAGGATTTGGCGTTGACACCAATGTGCTGACACTCATCAGCCCGGAGGACATGAGAGAGCTTCCGCTGCTCAGTAAGGATGAGGCGGCACACGCACTGTTGGATGAAATCGTAAAACGGATGAAGTAAGAGAGCAGGCAGGCCGGGGTGAATCCCTCCGGTCTGCCTGCGTATTAAGTAAGCGCTGAATCTATCTCTAGGATGGATGAGCGATGATGTATTTGTCAGCAGCGGATAAAAGACCGCAGGAATACCGACGTATTTCAAGGGATTTTAGACCCAGATGGCGGAAAATGAAACTTGTTATTATTGAAATAAAAGCTTTTGCCGTGTATAATACGAATGATGGTTTTTACCTATGATAAAACCATTCTCCAACCTTGAGGCTTGATTAAATGCAGAGATAATCCGGTTGGCGGTATGAGCGGGTTTAGCTAAGAAGGTGACTTTGAGTCCGATATCTCGTGCGTAATCAAGAAGGTGAAGTCAAAGAGAAAGGAGAAAGCTTTCATGGCAAGCAAAAAAGGCGTTTCGTCAAAGACGCACACCCAGAGTCAGCCCAACGATTATGGCAATCAGCACAATCCAAACAACAAAGCCTATCAAGCCAGAATCGCCAACGAAAAAGTGACCAAAAAGGCATCTCGCAAGCAAGAAGCGAAACAACAGGCAAGGCTGTTTGATGAACTTGGGCTGAATGAACGTCTCGATTGGATGTGCTACAGCAATCCTTATGACTTGGACTAAATGAGACCGCTCAGATGCCGTAGCCTGATTTGTTCAGCGGTTTCTTAACCCTTCGCCCCTGCGTCCTCCGGGATGGTGTCATCCTGTTCTATCCAGTCTTGCACCGGGATCACCGTAAAAGCGTCCTCGGTGTTTCGCACAACAACCTTTTCTATCCCCGCATTGATGACCAGCCGTCTGCACATGGAGCAGCAGGTGGTATCGTTCAGGAGTCTGCCGCTCTGGGCATCCCGCCCTGCAAGATAAAGGGTTGCACCCAGCGTCTCGCTTCGTGCGGCGGAGATAATGGCGTTCGCCTCTGCGTGGACGCTGCGGCACAGCTCGTAGCGCTGACCAGAGGGAATCTGCATCTCCGCACGGATACACCTGCCAAGGTCAATGCAGTTCTTCCGGCCTCTGGGAGCGCCGTTATAGCCTGTGGCCACGACTTCATCGTCCCGGACAATAATTGCACCGTAGTTCCTGCGAAGGCAGGTGGAGCGCATCAGAACCGTCTCTGCAATGTTCAAGTAATAGTTTTCCTTATCGACTCTTGCCTTTGGCATTTGAATCCCTCCCTTTTGGTTCAGTATAAGGGATTCATGCCCGGTATGCAAGTCTTTTTCCCTGACGGTGAGGCGTTTCCCCTCACTTCTGGCAAAAGAAAAGCGCCAGAGTTACCTCAGACGCTTTCTTGTGTTGGCACTACCAATTTTCCCGGGCCGTCGCCAGCCAAGTATCGTAGGCGCAGGTGAGCTTAA
>CAJOOV010000093.1 GCA_905236265.1 uncultured Oscillospiraceae bacterium
CCTCTGTGGAAGCAAATCCTCAAGACCCCCGGCGACGTGTTCGTCCCCATCCTCCCCGCCATCGTGGCCTCCGGCCTGATGATGGGTCTGGTGGAAGCCATCCCCAAGTTCATTCCCGCCTTCGGAGAGACCGACTGGTTCTCCTTCCTTGACCTTGTGGCTAACACCGCCTTCGCCATGCTGCCCATTCTGGTGGCCGTGTCCTCCGCCCGTGTCTTCGGCGGAAACATCTTCCTTGGTACAGTCATCGGTATGATGATGGTACACCCCGCTCTGGTCAACGCATGGACTGTGGGCAACTATGCCCCCGGCGAGATTCCCGTGTGGCACCTGTTCTTCTTCAACGTCCAGCAGGTGGGCTATCAGGGACACGTTATCCCGGTCATCCTTGCCGTACTACTTATGTCCACGGTGGAGAAATGGCTGCACAAGCATGTGCCTGAGATGATCGACCTGTTCGTCACGCCTCTGTGTACCGTGGTAGTCACAGCCTTTGTCACCTTTACCGTTATCGGCCCCATCTTCTCCGCCTTCGAGAGCATCGTGCTCAAAGGCGCTGAGGCTCTGGTCAGCGTGGGCTTCGGCATCGGCGCCGCCGTTATGGGCGCTATCTATCCCATCACTGTGGTCATGGGTCTGCACCATATGTACAACGTCATCGAGGCAGGCATGATCTCCTCCAGCGGCGTAAACTTCTGGATGCCCATCGCCTCCGCCGCCAACTTCGCTCAGTTCGGCGCCTGCCTTGCAGTGGCTTTGAAGGTGAAGAACGAAAAGACCAAGTCCGTAGCCGTTCCCTCCTCCCTGTCCGCCTCTCTGGGCATCACTGAGCCCGCTATCTTCGGTATCAACTTCCGCTTCATGAAGCCCTTTGTCTGCGGCATGATCGGCGGCGCCTGCGGCTCCCTGTTCGCTGCCGGCCCCTGGGCACACGGCACCAACGCCGCCGGCGAGGTGGTCAAGTTCGGCGCCCCCGTGTACGGTGTCACCGGCATTCCCGCTATCCCCGCTGTCAACAACCTGCCCTTCTATCTGATTGAGCTGCTCATCGCCGCAGGCGTGGCCTTCGTGCTCACATGGATTATCTGGAAGGAGGAGGAGCCCGCTGCCAAGAGCGCTCCCGCAGTGGAGAAGGTCGATGTGCCCACCAACCCCGTCATCAAGTGCGATGCAGGCACCGTTCTGGCTCCCGTGGCAGGCAAGGTCATCCCCTACAACGAGATTCCTGACCCCACCTTCGCCTCCGGCGCTCTGGGCACCGGCGTGGGCGTGTGGCCGGAGAGCGAAGTCGTTGTCGCTCCCTATGACGGCGAGATCTCCTCTGTGGCCGAGACCCAGCACGCTGTGGGCATCACCGGCGCAGGGGATATGGAGCTGCTGATCCACATCGGCGTGGACACCGTAGCCATGAACGGCGACGGCTTCCAGTGTCTGGTTCACGAGGGCGATCAGGTAAAGGCCGGACAGCCGCTGGTGAAGTTCGACCGGGCAAAGATCGCCAAGGCAAACCATCCCGACGTGGTGGTGGTTCTGCTCACCAACGCCGACGATTACGACAACGTGACCTACGGCGCAAACATTTGATTCAGCCAAATCCCTGTAAACACAGGATAATATGAACAGGAGGCAATTATTATGAAGGAATTCAACTACACCATTCAGGACGATCTGGGCATTCACGCACGTCCCGCCGGAATGCTGGCAAAAGAGGCAAAGGCATTCACCGGCGCCGTCATCACCGTCACCAAGGGCGACAAGACCGTGAAGGCCTCCCAGCTGATGAAGCTGATGGGTCTGGGCGTGAAGAAGGGCGACACCGTCACCATCGCCGCCGAGGGCGAGAACGAGGACGCTGCCATTGCCGCAATGGAGGCCTTCTTCAAGGCAAATCTGTAATCTCTGCGCACAACGGGAGCGCCGCTTGGCGGCGCTCCCGTCGCAGGCAAAGTCCCATGGACTTTGTCTGCGAGCCTTGCATCCATGCTGCGCGCACTCCCTGCGGTCGCACACTTGCATGGATAGAGGTATTTTTGCACCGAACTGAATTCGGCACAAAAATGATTTGTCTCTCTTCCACCCTTCGGGCGGAACTCTGCGAGGCTTTGTCTACAGTCTGAGCGCCGCTTGGCGGCGCTCCTCTTTTTCAAGAATACTTTAAGGAGGTTTATTTATGATTCTGATTCAGGGCAAGGGCGTTTCCAAGGGCGTGACCAAGGGCAAGCTGTACTTCTTCCAGCGCCCCGATACCACCATCGAGAAGAAGGCCGCCGCCGATCTGGAGGCGGAGAAGGCACGTCTGGCTGACGCTCAGGCAAAGGCTATGGATCAGCTCACCGCTCTGGCGGAGAAGTGCCGTGCAGAGGCCGGGGACGAGTCTGCCGTCCTGTTTGAGACCCACGCCATGTTTGTGGAGGACGACGACTATGTGGAGACCATCATGGACACGCTGGAGGAGGAGCAGTGCAACGCCGAGTATGCGGTGAAGGCGGCCGGAGAGCAGTTCGCCGCCATGTTCGCCGCCATGGACGACGCCTATATGCAGGCCCGTGCCGCCGACATCGGAGACGTGACCCAGCGCATCCTGAACAATCTGATGGGCGTGGCCGAGGGGGGCATTGACTCCGACGAGCCGGTGATTCTGGCTGCGGACGACCTCGCCCCCTCCGAGACCCTGCAGCTTGACAAGAGCAAGATTCTGGGCTTTATCACCATGGGCGGCTCCGGCAACAGCCATACCGCCATTCTTGCCCGCACCATGGGCATTCCCGCCATCTGCGGCGCAGGTGAGGCGCTGAAGGAGTCCTATCAGGGACGCCTTGCCTATATCGACGGCGAGACCGGAAAGCTGATTCTTGACCCGGACGAGCTGACGCTGGCCGCACTGAAGGACAAGTATGAGAAGCAGATGGAGCACAAGCGCCTTCTGGAGACCATGAAGGGTCAGGAGGACGTGACGCTGGATGGCCGAAAGATGATGCTCTACTGCAACATCGGCTCCCCTGAGGACGTGGACGCCGTCATCACCAACGACGGTCAGGGCATCGGCCTGTTCCGCTCCGAGTTCCTGTATCTCGCCGCCTCCGACTATCCCTCCGAGGACGAGCAGTTTGAGGCATACAGAAAGGTGGCCGCCGCCATGAACGGCAAGCGTGTGGTCATCCGCACGCTGGACATCGGCGCTGACAAGCAGGTGGATTACTTCGAGATGAAGAAGGAGGAGAACCCCGCCATGGGCGTTCGTGCCATCCGTATCTGCCTGAACCGGCCGGAGGTGTTCCGTACCCAGCTTCGCGCCCTGTACCGTGCCTCTGCCTACGGCAAGGTGGCAATCATGTTCCCCATGATTACCTCCGTATGGGAGGTGCGTGAGTGCAAGCGTGCCTGCCAGAAGGTCATGGCCGAGCTGGAGGCAGAGGGCATCCCCTACAACAAGGACACCGAGATCGGCATTATGATCGAAACGCCCTCCTCCGTCTTTGTGGCGGACGCTCTGGCCAAGGAGGTTGACTTCTTCTCCGTGGGCACCAACGACCTGACCCAGTACACCCTCGCCTGCGACCGTCAGGCCAACGATCTGGGCAAGTTCTTTGACCCCCACCACCCCGCTGTGCTGCGGGCGCTGAAGATGGCCACCGACGCCGCCCATGCCGCCGGCATCTGGATCGGCATCTGCGGCGAGCTGGGCGCTGACATCTCCCTGCTGCCCACCTTCCTGGCCATCGGCATTGACGAGCTGTCCGTCTCCCCCACCAGCGTTCTGCCCCTGCGTGCGGAGATTCGCAAGAGCATCGCCAAGACCTGCACACTGGAAAAGCTGGAGTGCTGAGGCACTGCGGCTGAGCGCTGAATGAATGACACCGCCCCGAACCGGTTGGTTCGGGGCGGTTTTGCGTCACTGTTCGATTTTCTCCACATATACGGCGGGGATAGTGATTACTCCGCTGCCGGTGGATTCATAGCTGATTAGACCGACGGAGGTGCCATAGATGGTAATGATGTCTCCCTCCAAAACACGGTACGAGGTGATTTTTTTATCATAAGCGCAGTACAGGATATCCTCATAGTAATCATCCAGAGCAAGGCGGATTTCCACAGAGGTTTCATCCTCCAACACCTGCAGGACTTCCCCCTTAAACTTTACTTTTTCTCCTTCATAATTATCCGGAGTCCGGGCAAGCTGTTCGTATGTAATGCCAGTGTCATAGCCCTGCCTTGCTTTTCTCTCCTGTTCGGCGGCTTCCTCTGCTGCCTTCGCCTCTTCTTCTGCCTTGGCAGCGTCCAGCTCCTTCTGAGCGGCGATTTTTCTTGCCTCAGCCTCCTGCTCTGACAGCTCCTCAAAGGGCGCCATTTTTTCCTGATACTCCCTGTACTCCTCCTGAATAGATGTCAATTCCTGCTTTGTGTCCTCAAGCTCTTTTTGAGCGGCCTTCAGAGAGCCCTGCAGGACAGCAGCCTCCTGTTCCGCCTGCTCTGCCGTTTTTTGTGATTTCTCTAATTCCGCCTTCAATGTGTCATAGTCGCTCTGGGAAACACCGCCGCAGCCTGTCAGGAAAAGCAGGCAGACTGCCAATAGGAATAAGACGTGTTTTCTCATTTCAATCCCCCTAAAAACAATATAGTCGCAAAACAGACTATATTTATTATGGTCTCAATTAAGACTATTGTCAAGAATCTGACCACATAATATTCTTGTGGCAGGTGATTGCATGATAGTATACGATCGATTCTGGATTACAATGAAAAACAGCGGCGAGAGCACTTACACTCTGATTAACAAGTATCAGGTCAGCAGTTCCACCATCGACCGCATCCGCAAGGGCAAGGGCATCACCACCACCAAGCTGGACGATTTTTGCAAAATCTTCCACTGCAGGGTGGAAGACCTGATTGAATATGTTGAGGAC
>CAJOOV010000094.1 GCA_905236265.1 uncultured Oscillospiraceae bacterium
ATCTGTCCGGCGGGGAGCGGCAGCGCATCTCCATTGCCCGGGCGATGCTGAAGGCTGCCCCTGTGGTCATTCTGGATGAGGCCACTGCCTACACCGACCCGGAAAATGAGGCGGTCATCCAGCGCTCGGTGTCCAAGCTCACCGAGGGCAAAACGCTGATTGTGATTGCCCACCGTCTCAGCACCGTCATGGATGCCGACTGCATCTATGTCATTCGGGACGGGGTCATTGACGACGAAGGCACACATGCCCAACTGCTCTCCCATCACGGCCTATATGAGAGCATGTGGAAGGCGCATATGGAGGTGAAGGACAATGGTTGAGATCATCAGAAAGTTCTTCTCCTTCTGCGGTGAGGAGAACCGGAAAAAGTTTGTGACTTCTATTCTGCTGGGGGTGTTGCAGGCGATCTTTGAGGCGCTGAAAATCCCTGCCATTGCCTGTATGGTTCGCGCTCTGCTTCGGGGTGCTGTGACAGGAGGAGACATTCTGCTGGCTCTGGGGATTATGCTGCTCTCCATCATTGGCTCTGGCTTGATTAAGGCGAAAAGCACCATGCTCCAGACTGAGGCGGGCTACGACACCTGTGCCAGAAAGCGGGTGGAGATTGCGGAGCATATGCGCTATCTTCCCATGGGCTACTTCAACGCCAATTCTCTGGGGCAGATCACCTCTGTCACCACCAACGTGATGGAGAATCTGGAAAACGTGGCCACCCGTGTGGTGATGCTGGTATGTGAGGGTCTGCTCACCACCTCCATTATCATTCTGATGCTGCTTTTCTTTGACTGGAGGATTGCGCTGGTGCTGGCGGCAGGCTTCGGACTGTTCCTTCTGGCAAACACGGGGCTGCAAAAGGCGGCAGGGGGTCTGGCGGGACGGAAGATCGACGCGGATGAAAAGCTGGTGGAAAAGGTTCTGGAATACCTGCAGGGCATGGCGGAGGTGAAGGCGTATCATCTCACCGGGCAAAAGAGTGTGGAGCTGAACGAGGCAATCTCCGCCAACGCCCAGATCAACACGGACATGGAGATGACCCTCATTCCCCGTATGACCATCCAGAGCCTTGTGGCAAAGCTGACCGGGGTCTGCATGGTGGGCTTTTCCTGCTGGTTTTACTGTCAGGGGAGCATGGATGCCCTCACCGCTGTGGTCATGGTAATCTCCGCCTTTATCGTGTATGCCAGTCTGGAGACGGCCGGCAACTACTCTGCCCTTCTCAGGGTGGTGGACGTGAGTGTAGACCGGGCGCAGGAGATTCTGGACACTCCTCAGATGGACATTGCAGGGGAAGAAATCACCCCTGCGGAAAAGGCGCTGGCGGCAAGTGGCATTTCCTTCTCCTACGACAAGCGCAGGATTCTGGACGGCGTTTCTCTTGGGATTCCGGAAAAGACTACCACAGCAATTGTAGGCCCCTCCGGCGGCGGCAAGACCACGCTGGTCAATCTGCTTGCCCGCTTCTGGGACGTGGACGAGGGCAGCGTGACCCTGGGCGGCAGGGATGTGAGAGACTATGACATGGATTCCCTGATGCAAAACTTCTCCTTCGTGTTCCAGAGCGTGTATCTGTTCCATGACACCGTGGCAAATAATATCCGATTTGGGCAGCCGGAGGCACCTATGGAGGCGGTGATCGCCGCCGCAAAGAAGGCGTGCTGTCATGACTTTATCTCCGCACTGCCGGAGGGCTATGACACGGTGATCGGTGAGGGCGGCGCATCCCTGTCCGGAGGCGAAAAGCAGCGCATCTCCATTGCCCGCGCTATGATGAAGGACGCTCCGGTCATTTTTCTGGACGAGGCCACAGCCAATGTGGATCCGGAAAATGAGAACGAGCTGATGCAGGCCATTCAGGCGCTGACGGAGGAAAAGACCGTCATCATGATTGCCCACCGGCTGAAAACGGTGGAGCACGCCGATCAGATTCTGGTGGTAAATCAGGGAAAGATCGTGCAAAGGGGCACCCATGAAGCGCTGATGAAGGAGCCGGGGATTTATCAAGACTTCATTGGTCAGCGCCGGGAGGCGGCAAGCTGGAAGGTCAGCCAGACGGCTGGATGATTCAGAAAGCGGGGAAACGTGCCTGTTTTGGACACGTTTCCCCGTCAATTCTCAGGGAGGATTCTCACTTTAGCGATTCTGCTGGTTTTTATAAGGAACTGCTGATTGAATCCAGCCCATCCAGCGAAAGTGCAGCATAATAAGCCCAATGGGGGAGCGGAAATGAAACAGCCTGAACTGACTGACTACAAATTCTGCTTTCGGAAAATGAAGATCCGTTGAGAAACGTTTTCTGGACAATCTGAACGAAATCATTCCATGGGTTGAGTGGGCCGCTTCCGTTGCGCCCTATTACCCTGCGAAGAAACGCAGCCGTCCCTCAAAGAGAACCGAATTCGTTGGCTGCGATAAATGTGGTGTGATTATGGGCGTTGTGTCCATCATTTTGGCTGTTTTGTAGCTTTTTCTTATTTGTTGTTGGGGTAGGCCTATGGGATGAGGGCGTGTAAGGGGTATGGATTGGGGTAAAGGATTACATTTTATTA
>CAJOOV010000095.1 GCA_905236265.1 uncultured Oscillospiraceae bacterium
GGGCCGCAGGTGGGGAAAGCCCTGCAATGGCTGCTGGAGCAGGTGATGGACGGGAGCTGCCCCAATGACCGGCAGGCACTGCTGGACATTTTTACTGAAAAATCCGCCAAATAGTCCTTGCAAATATCGTGCATTTCGTTTACTATAGGGTTATCATAAGAATGAAGAATGTTTTTATTATAACCCTGAAAGCGAGGTAATCGAAATGGCAAGTGCAGTAAAGCGAATCGGCGTACTCACCAGCGGCGGAGACTCTCCCGGCATGAATGCCGCCGTGCGGGCGGTGGTGCGTACCGCCCTGTACCACGGGGTGGATGTCATCGGCATCCGCCGGGGCTGGAACGGACTGATTAACGGCGATGTGGTGCGCATGGACGCAAACAGCGTCGCCCACATCCTCAACCGGGGCGGCACCATCCTCTATACCGCAAGAAGCGAGGAGTTCCGCACGGAGAAGGGCAGAGAGCGGGCAGTGGCCACCTGTAAGCTGTTGGGCATCGAGGGCATTGTGGCCATCGGCGGCGACGGCACCTTCCGGGGCTGTCTGGCACTGAGCAGGCACGGAATCTCCGTTGTGGGCATTCCCGGCACCATTGACAACGACATCGGATGCACCCACTACTCCATTGGCTATGACACCGCTGCCAATACCGCCATCGAGGCCATTGACCGCCTCCGGGACACCATGCAGTCCCATGAGCGCTGCTCTGTGGTGGAGGTGATGGGACACCGTGCGGGCAATCTGGCGCAGTATGTGGGCATAGCCACAGGCGCTACCGCCGTGCTGGTTCCCGAAATCGAGTGGGACTTCAAGAAGGACGTGGCGGAGCGGATTCGCAGCGCCCGTCTGGCGGGACGCACCCACTTTATGATTATCGTGGCGGAGGGCGCCTTCCGGGATGACGAGATTATGAAGAACCCCGGCAGCGCCAATAAGGTTGCCTCCATGATTAAGGAGGAGCTGGGCATTGACCCCCGTGTCACCGTTCTGGGACATATCCAGCGGGGCGGTGCGCCCAACGCCCGTGACCGGGTCACGGCGACCCGCATGGGCTACAGTGCGGTGGAGTGCCTTGTGGCGGGAAAGACGAACCGGGTCATCTGCCACCAGCACGGCACGGTTGTGGACGTGGATATGGAAGAGGCGCTGGCAGTGGGGCACAAGCTGAACGAGTCCGAGCAGCTTGTTCTTGAGGCCATGATCGGCGAAGACCGGAGCTGAACATCATAAAACCGCAGAAAGCATTGATTCACCGGCAAGGTACAGCGGACTTTGCCGGTGACTTGCCCCCGGCGCAGCAGCTCCGGGGGCTTCGTTTCCTGTTTTTACCATTCAGGCGGAAACTGTAACCGGTTTTTCCTTGACTTTCCTCCCCCTGACGGTTAGGATTCACAGTGCAGTGAGAACACAAAGCCTCCCATGAGGCGGAGATAGATCTTGTAGAGGAAAGGAGACTGGCGATATGAAACGCTGGATTGCACTGCTGCTGACGGCTGCACTGCTGCTTGCCCTGCTGCCGGGCTGCGGAAAGAAGAACCGTGCGGAGGAGTTTTATGCCCTTGGGGATGAGATTGCCGCCGTTCAGGATGCACAGATTTCCCTGACGATACCCTATCACGGGGCAACCCTGCTGGCGGAGGGCTTTGTCTCCCGGACGCAGCGCAGGGCGGAACTGAAGCTGAGCTTTGCAGGCACGGACGGATGGGACGGCGTATGGAGCGAGCTTCGGGTGATTGACAGCGATTTGTGGCTGAACGTGGGTCAGATGTCCCGCTTCACCTGCGACGCCCCCCTGACGGAGGAGCGCAGGCTGGATATTTTGGAGCTGTCTGCGCCCCAGAGCGCAGCGTGGCTGCACTACGCCTGGGAGGGCGACTTCTGGGCGGGCATTTCCGGGTGGAAGGAGCTGCTGGGCCGCTTCTGGCAGGACAGCCGGGAGGATCTGAGCGGCAGTATCAGCCAGCAGGGCGACAACGCCTATGTGCTGACGCTGGATCGCGCCGGGCTGGACAAGCAGGGCGCCGCCGTGGCCGGGCGGCTGACGGAGCAGAAGGCAGCGTTAGCACAGGGCTTTACGGATACCATGGATCAGCAGATCGGGCTGGGTTTTGCCCTGCCTGTCCCTGCGGGAGAGCTGTTTGAAAGACTGTGGAGCACTGTCCTGCGGGGAGCGGGAGAGGAGACAGGAGCAGACGAGCCTGCCGTTGTGGATCTGGACGGGGACGGGGAACAGGTGTCTGTCCCGGAGGAGACCCCGGAGCCGCTGAAGTCCGTGAAGCTCACCCTGAGCCGGAGGGAGGCGGGCTATGGGGTGGAGCTGCGCCACGACGGGCAGCAGGTTTTTGATCTGACGCTGACGCCGGGAGATGCGCCGGAGCTTCTGCCCCCGGAGGATGTGATGGACTTTGAGGACTATTACCACGATGTCTACTATCTGGTGACCCTCTCACGGGGCTATCTGGTGGATATACTGGAGGGCGTACAGATCGAGAGCGAGCATGTCCACGAGACGGAGGAACCGGTGACAGAACCGCTGGTGTACCCCATGACCACTGTGGAGGCGCAGGGCTATGAGGGAATTGCCCTCATCCATTACCTGAGCGAGAGCGGCGAGGGGATGCCGGTGCCGGTACTTACGGGATACACCTCCAACACCGTGACCAGCGAAAACAACGACGGAGAGATGATAAACCAGCTCTCCCTCTACCACCCCCACTGGGATCAGCAGGTCTACACTCTTGCGGCGGAGAACCTGCCGGAGGAGGACGTGGCGCAGGAGGTGGAGGAATACTACGACATCTTCATCTTTGCCTCCGGCTATCAGGTGATGGAGGACATTTCACCGGTGACAGTCTCCGGCGACGGAGCCTGCGTGGCGCAGGGCTTCAGCTATCAGGAGGACGCCTATTCCTCTGCCATGGGCAAGCTGGTGGTGCTGATGCGCCAGAAGGATGCAAAGGCCTATACCGTGCTGGACTTCAAGCTGGATCTGGATGAGATGACAGACGGCGAGCAGGAGCAGCTCAGGGAGCTGTTCCGGTATCTGGGTCTGGAAATCCCCATTATGCTGCGTATTGCGTAAAAATACCCCGCACTGTGGTATTCACAGTGCGGGGTAAATCGCAGACAAAGCCCGATGGACTTTGTCTGCGAGCTTTGCATCCATGCTGCGCGCACTCCCTTTGGTCGCACACTTGCATGGATAGATGTATTTTTGCACCGAAGTGAATTCGGTACAAAAATGATTTGACTCTCTTCCGCCCTTCGGGCGGAACTCTGCGAGGCATTGTCTACAGTCTGACCCGCACTGTGGTATTCACAGTGCGGGGATTTCGTCGTCATAATAGACCCGCTCCAGCGTCAGGCCGTGGGCACTGAGTGCGCCGGCAGCGGCGGAGCGGTCTTTTGCCTCCAGAATCCGGGTCATGGAGTCAGGCGCCCTCAGCCCCAGCCCCACCTCTACCAGCGTGCCGGAGAGGATGCGCACCATCCGGTTCAAAAATCCGTCTCCCGTGAAGCGAAGGCACACCTCCTCACCCCGGCGGGTGACGGAAACGGAATACAGCGTCCTCACAGTGGATTTTTGAAAGCGTTTCAGGCCGCAGAAGGAGCGAAAATCATGGGTTCCCGCCAGCAGTGCCGCCGCCTGCTGCATATCCTCCAGCTTCAGCGGCTGGGGCAGGGCAAGGCGGGTGCGCCGCCCGAACACATCGGGCAGGGGACTGTTCCAGATGCGGTAGACATAAGTTTTCCCGGTGGCGCTGAGACGGGCGTGGAACCGGGGCGGGGCAAACTCCAGAGCCGTCGCCCCGATGTCCGCCGGGAGATAGCGGTTCATCTCCTCCAGCAGCGCAGCGCAGGGAACCGGACGGCTGAGGGCGAAGGAGGCCACCTGCGCCGCAGCGTGGACGCCTGCATCCGTCCGCCCGGAGGCCTGCAGTTCCACCCTCTCCCCAGTGAGGCGGGAGAGTACGTCCTCCGCTTTCCGCTGAATCGTGTTCTCCGTGTTGCCCTGCCCCTGCCAGCCCTGATACCGGGTGCCCTCATAGGCGAGGGTGAGCTTATATCGCTGCATTATTCTTCATCCTCGAAAATATCATCCTTCAGGGACTCCCACTGGTCAGGGTGCTCCACATAGTACAGAGGGCACAGCTTGCCTGTGACATCATAGTGGCGGATGACCCCGTCCCTGTCCAGACGATACCCCTTCACCAGATACCGCAC
The DNA here is from genome assembly GCA_905236265.1 of uncultured Oscillospiraceae bacterium. GTDB lineage: Bacteria > Bacillota > Clostridia > Oscillospirales > Oscillospiraceae > Onthomonas. Next base: position 4,226 of record CAJOOV010000095.1, read on the forward strand.
CAGGGAGACCAGCGCATCTCTGGTCTCCTGAGTAAAGGCGCCGGTGTCGTCGGGATGGCAGCATTCTATGGCAATGGTATCGAAGTTGCGGTGGTTGCTGGCATAGGAGCGCTGGTTCAGGGGGACGCATTGAATAATCGAGCCGTCCATGCAGATGACAAAATGGCTGCTTGCGGCATCGTCCCCTGTGCGGGCGAGGGAGGCAAAATAGTCCCGGTTCTGTTTGGCGGTTGTGCCGGGGTTGCCGGTGTAGTGAATGACAATGGCGTTGACCTGCTCCAGAGGCTCGTCCCCTCTGGTATACCGGCTCTCAGGAATCAGGTCAACTGTGACCCCCTCCACATCCTCCAGCGTGGGCGGGGGAGGCAGAAGGCTCTGCGCCTCCTCGTCTGCCAGCGCCTGCGCTCTGGCAAGGGCATCCGGCGGCATGGACTCCTCTTCCGGAGCAGGAGCCTCGGCGGCAGTCTCCGCCTCTGCGCCGGGGAGAACGGAGGGGAGATTGGACGCAATGCCATAGCACAGCACCAGCATTCCCAGTCCGGCCATGAGAAGGGTGAGCAGAAGCAGCAGGGGCTTCCATGCAGGCACAGCATTCTTTTTCTTCATCAGGTTTCCTTCTTCTGAATATGGAATCATGCTCTTCCAAGACCCTTCCTGAATCGGCGGGGGGGAGGAGATGGAAAGGCGGGGCGACGGGCGGGTTATATGCCCCTTGATTCTACCACAGATTTCGTCGAAAGAAAAGAGAACGGGGCGAGATTGGGAGAATTTGGGGTCAGGCGGAGAGGAAGTCAAAAAACTTTAGGGATACCTCTATGCAAAACGGCAAAAATGGATTAAAATAGAAGGCGTATCCTCCGGGGGGTTTCCTTCGGAATGTGTGAAAAAGAGACAAAGGAGCGTATGCGACCATGGAGCAGCCGAGATACAGGAGAGTATTGTTGAAGATCAGCGGGGAAGCCCTTGCAGGGGATGCCTCCCGTGGACTGGACTTCGAGGTGATCGGCCGGGTGTGCGATGTGATTAAAGAGTGCGTCAATATGGGCGTTCAGGTGGGCGTCGTGGTAGGCGGCGGCAACTTCTGGCGGGGCAAGAAGGACGGCGGAGAGAATATGGTTCGTGTCCGTGCCGACCACATGGGTATGCTGGCCACCGTCATCAACGCTCTTGCTGTGGCGGATACGCTGGAGCAAAAGGGCGTCAGCGTGCGGGTGCAGACCGCCGTGGAAATTCAGGGCATCGCAGAGCCCTTTATCCGGGCAAAGGCAATCCGCCATCTGGAGAAGGGAAGAGTGGTGATCTTCGGCTGCGGCACCGGGAACCCCTTCTTCTCCACGGACACCGGCGCTGTGCTGCGTGCGGCGGAGATTGATGCGGACGTGATCCTGCTGGCCAAGAACATCGACGGCGTATACAGCGCAGACCCCAGACGTGACCCTGATGCAGTGAAATATGACAGCATCTCCTATGACCAGGTACTGGCTCAGCGCCTTGAGGTCATGGACTATACCGCCACCTCTCTGGCGATGGATAACCAGATTCCGGTGCTGCTGTTTGCCCTGAAGGACCCGGAGAACATCCGGCGTGCCGTTCTGGGCGAGCAGATCGGCACGGTTGTGAGCTGAATGACTGCTGAAATGGAAAAAGGAGGAACCCAGAGATGAACGAAACCGTAAAGACTGCAGAAGATCGGATGAAAAAGACCATTGCCTCTGTCCAAAGCGACTTCGGCGCTGTGCGTGCAGGCAGGGCGAACCCCCAGGTGCTTGACCGCATCACGGTGGAGTATTACGGCACCCCCACTCCGCTGAATCAGGTGGCCTCCATCAGCTCCCCTGACCCCCGCCAGCTGGTCATCCAGCCGTGGGACAGCAAGCTGCTGCGGGGAATCGAGAAGGCCATCAACACCTCTGATCTGGGCATCAACCCCCAGAACGACGGCAAGGTGATCCGCCTGACCTTCCCCCAGCTCACTGAGGAGCGCCGCCGTGACCTGACCCGTCAGGTGAAGAAGTACGCCGAGAGCGGCAAGGTGGCGCTGCGCAATATCCGCCGGGACACCATGGACAAGGTGAAAGCGCAGAAGAAGAAGGGCGAGCTGACGGAGGACGACGTGAAGGATCTGGAAAAGGACGTGCAGAAGCTCACGGACGATTACTGCAAGAAGATCGACAAGCTGTCCGAGGACAAGGAAAAGGAACTGATGAGCGTGTAAAACCGCACCCTGCGGAAAACTCTGAAATGATAGGAATGTGACCAATGCCCCTGTTTCGCAAAGCCCCTTCGGACATGCCGGAGGTAGATTTTGACCATCTCCCCGCCCATGTTGCCATCATTATGGACGGCAACGGGCGCTGGGCGAAGAGGCGGGGACTGCCCCGCACGGCAGGACATGCCGCAGGTGCGGAGACGTTCCGCACGATTGCTACCTATGCCAAGGAAATCGGTCTGGATTATCTGACGGTCTATGCCTTCTCCACAGAGAACTGGAAGCGCCCGGCGGAGGAGGTCTCCGCCATTATGGGGCTGCTGAAGAAGTACCTGCTGGAGGCCATTGAGAAGATGGAGCGGGACCGGGTGAAGATGGAGTTCTTCGGCGATCTCTCCCCCCTCCACCCGGAGCTTCGGGAGCTGTGTGAGCGAACCAGAGAGATTTCCAAACGCTATGAGGGCTGTCAGGTGAATATCTGTCTGAACTACGGCGGACGGGACGAGATTACCCGTGCGGTGCGGGAGATTGCCGCCCAGTGGATGCAGCAGGGGCGGGAGCCGGAAGAGATTACCGAGGAGGACATCTCCCGGCGGCTGTTCTCCGGCGGAATCCCTGACCCGGATCTCATCATCCGCCCCAGCGGGGAGGTGCGCACATCCAACTTCCTGCTCTGGCAGTCTGCGTACTCGGAATACTATTTTACGGATGTGCTCTGGCCGGACTTCTCCAAAGAAGAGCTGCTGCGGGCGATTGCGGACTACCAGCACCGCAGCCGCAGATACGGAGGTGTGTGATGGCAAACCGGATACTGGTGGCAGTTGTGGGGATACCCCTGCTGCTGGCTGTGCTGCTGTTTTGTCCCGCAGTGGGTATCTCTGCGGCGGCGGGGGTGCTGTGTGCCATTGCGGCCTATGAGCTGCTGGGCAAAACGGACTATCTGCGCTACCGGGTGATGCTGATCGCCTGCGTGGTGTGGGCCTTTGCCGTGCCCCTTTGGGTCTACTTTGACCTGAATCTGGTGGCAGGGCTTGCGGGACTGCTCCTGTTCACGGTGGTTCAGTTTGCCGTGGCCTTTGCCAGCCACGAGGACGTGACCGTGGGGGAGCTGGGCGCCTGCTATCTGGGCGGGCTGGTGATTCCCGCCATGTTCTCCGCCCTTGTGCTGCTGGCGGATATGGAGCATTACCGCTTCTATATCCTCCTGCCCTTTATCGCCTCCTTCTGCAGCGATGCCTCCGCCTATTTTGTGGGCAGAGCCGTGGGACGGCATAAGCTGGCACCGGTACTCTCCCCCCATAAGACGGTGGAGGGCTCCGTGGGCGGAGTGGCGGGTGCTGTGGCGGGGTGCGCCGTCTACGGACTGATTCTGGGCGCATCCACCACGGCACAGGCAAATCTTCCTGCGCTGCTGCTGTACGGACTGCTGGGCAGCGCGGTGAGCCAGTTCGGAGATCTCGCCTTTTCTTATATCAAGCGTCAGTTTCAAATCAAGGACTACGGACATCTCTTTCTCTCCCACGGCGGCGTGCTGGACCGGTTTGACAGCGTGATCTTCTGCGCCCCGCTGACAGTGGTGATGGTGTCCGTCCTGCCATTTTTCCAATTTTGATCGAGGAGTGGAACTATGCGGACAATCTCTCTGCTTGGCTCCACAGGCTCTATCGGGCGGCAGTCTCTGGATGTGATTGCCGCCTGTGGAATGTCTGTGGCGGCCATTGCTGCCAATACCAATGTAGACCTGCTGGAGCAGCAGGCGAGGCAGTTTCGCCCGGAGCTGGCGGTTGCCTATGATCCCGCCGCTGCGGCGGAGCTGAAGACCCGTCTGGCGGATACCTCTGTCCGGGTTGCCTCCGGGATGGAGGGACTGGTGGAGGCGGCCACGCTGCCCGGCGCCGACACGGTGATTACATCCGTGGTGGGGATGATCGGCCTTCGCCCCACGCTGGCCGCCATCCGGGAGGGCAAACGCATTGCCCTTGCCAATAAAGAGACGCTGGTGTGCGCCGGAGAGCTGGTCATGCGCAGTGCTAAGGAGTACGGCGCTGAGATCATCCCCGTGGACTCTGAGCACTCCGCCCTGTTCCAGTGTCTGGAGTGCAACCATGACCGGGGAGAGGTGAAGCGGCTGATTCTCACCGCCTCCGGCGGCCCCTTTTTCGGCAGGAGCCGGGAGGAGCTGGCTCATGTCACCCGTGCCGATGCCCTGAAGCATCCGAATTGGTCCATGGGCGCAAAAATCACCACGGATTCGGCCACACTGATGAATAAGGGGCTGGAATTTATCGAGGCAATGCGGCTATATGCCATGCCGCCGGAGAAAATCCGGATTGTGGTTCACAGACAGAGCATCATTCACTCCATGGTGGAATACTGTGATAATGCAGTGCTGGCGCAGCTTGGCGTGCCGGATATGCGCCTGCCCATTGAATATGCCCTGACCTATCCCAGACGCTGCCCGGCGGTGGCGGGGGAGCTGGATCTGCTGAGCTGCCCGCCCCTCACCTTTGCCGCCCCTGACCCGGAGACCTTCCGCTGTCTGGCGCTGGCGCTGGAGGCGGCGAAGAAGCCGGGCAACCCCTGCGCTGTGCTCAACGGCGCAAACGAGGCGGCTGTGGGGCTGTTTTTACAGGACAAAATCAGCTTTTTGCAGATTGCCGATCTGGTGGAGTACGCATTGCAGACAGTGCCCTGCGGCCCGGCGGACACGCTGGAGCAGGTTCTGCAGGCGGATGCCGCCGCCCGTGCCGCCGTGGCGGAGGGCTTTTCCAGACGTTCCTGAGCATTTACCCCGGAGGTAATCTTTTCTATGAGTTTGATCTATATTTTGGTATGTATCCTTCTCTTTGGCTTTCTCATTGCCATCCATGAGTTCGGCCACTTCATTGTGGCAAAAAGCTGCGGCGTGAAGGTCAACGAGTTTTCCATCGGCATGGGGCCGCTTTTGTGGCACAAGCAGGGCGAGGAGACCCAGTACAGCCTGCGGCTGCTGCCTGTGGGCGGCTACTGCGCCATGGAGGGCGAGGACGAGAACAGCAGCGACCCGAGAGCCTTTGGCAATGCGGCTGTGTGGAAGCGGCTTCTGATTCTGGTGGCGGGAGCGGCGTTCAACTTCCTCACCGGTCTGATGATCGTGCTGATTCTCTATGCAGGGGTGGAGCAGTATGCCACCACCACGCTCTCAGGCTTTATGGACGGCTTTCCCCTTCAGGGAGAGGAATACCTGATGGCAGGGGACGAGATTCTTGCCATCAACGGCAGGCGTGTGCTCCTCAACGGGGACATCTCCACCATTCTCATGCTGGAGAACAGCGAGACGGTGGACGTGACCGTGCGCCGCAGCGGAGAGAAGCGGGTGATAGAGGATCTCCCGCTGATTCTGCGGGAGTTTCAGGTGGACGGAGAGACGGTGCAGCGCTATGGGCTGTATTTCACCGTAGAGCAGACCACGCCCCTGGACCGCCTGCGCATCGGACTGTATGCCACAGCCGGCTTTGTGCGGCAGGTGTTCTGGAGCTTTGAAATGCTCATCAGCGGAACCGCCGGACTGAAGGATCTCTCCGGGCCGGTGGGAATTGTCAACACCATGACCGAGGTGGGGCAGTCCTCGCCCAATCTGGTGGCAGCGGCGCAGAATATCCTCTATTTCGGGGCGTTTGTAGCGGTGAATCTGGCTGTGATGAACCTGCTGCCCCTGCCTGCGCTGGACGGGGGACGGATTTTCTTCCTGCTGCTGAATGCCGTGGCCATGGCGCTGTTTCGCAGAAGGATCCCGGAGAAGTTTGAAGGGGCAGTGCATCTGGCGGGACTGGTGCTGCTGCTTTTGCTGATGGGCGTTGTGGCGGTGAACGACATCTATAAAATCGTGACTTGATAGGAGAGACAGAGATATGACCAAGCAGATTATGGTGGGCAGTGTGCCTGTGGGCGGGGGAGCCCCTGTGGCCATCCAGTCCATGTGCTCCACACCCACGGACGACGTGGAGGCCACTGTCGCCCAAATCCACCGGCTGGAGGCGGCGGGCTGTGAAATCATCCGCGTCGCCGTGCCGGACATGGCAGCGGCAAAGGCCGTGGGCAGAATCCGGGAGCAGATTTCCATCCCGCTGGTGGTGGACATCCATTTTAACTACAAGCTGGCGCTGGAATGTATCGCCGCAGGAGCGGATAAGGTGCGCATCAATCCCGGCAACATCGGCTCCGAGGAGCGGGTGAAGGCAGTGGCGGACGCTTGCCGGGCGAAGCACATCCCCATCCGCATCGGCGTAAACGGAGGCAGTCTGGAAAAGGAGCTGCTGGCAAAGTACGGCAGGGTGACCCCTCAGGCGCTGGTGGACTCTGCCTTTGGGCATATCCGCCTGCTGAACAAATTTGACTTCGATGACATCTGCGTCTCCCTGAAGTCCTCCAGCGTGCCCATCACCATGCAGGCCTACCGCCTGATGAGCGAGCAGAGCAACTATCCCCTCCATCTGGGCGTGACGGAGGCGGGTACGCCTACCATGGGCGTTATCAAATCCGCCATGGGCATCGGCGGACTGCTGGCGCTGGGCATTGGGGACACCTTCCGGGTGACGCTCACCGCCGACCCCTGCGAGGAGATTGTCGCCGCAAAGCGGATTCTGCAGGCGGCGGGGCTCCGGCAGGACGGTCCCAACCTGATCTCCTGCCCCACCTGCGGACGCACCCGGATCAACCTGATTCCGCTGGCAAATCAGGTGGAGGAGCGGCTGAAGACGGTGGAAAAGCCCATCACGGTTGCGGTGATGGGGTGCATCGTCAACGGCCCCGGAGAGGCCAGCGCCGCAGATGTGGGCATTGCCGGGGGAAACGGCTTCGGCTTTGTCTTCCGAAAGGGCGAGATCGTGAGCAGACAGGTGCCGGAGGAGCAGCTTGTGGACGAGCTGTTCCGGGTGATTGACCAGCTTTAAGCGGAAAAAAGGGACTGCCTCCCGGAGGAGACAGCCCCTTTTCCCTGTTTCGTGCGCAGGGGTTCAGGTGCTGCGGACTGCTAATCCAACAGGCAGAGAATCAGGCCGTAGAGAATGCTGCTGCCTATGCCAAAGACCAGAACCGGCCCGGCAATGGTGAACATTTTTGCCGCCATGCCCGTGACAAAGCCCTCGCTTTTAAAGTCCATGGCAGGGGAGACAATGGAGTTGGCAAACCCGGTGACCGGAACCAGCGTCCCCGCCCCGGCGTACTTTGCCAGCCGGTCATAGAGATTCAGCCCGGTGAACAGCGCAGAGAGGAAGATCAGAGAGATGGTCACCCATGTGCCTGCGCTGTCGGCAGACAGCCCCATGCCGGTAAAGAAGCTGCGCAGCACCTGCCCTGCTGCGCAGATGCCGCCGCCCACGGCGAAGGCAGAGAGACTGTCCTTCCACTTGGGAGACTGGTCTGCCATGCGGCTGACCAGTGCACCGTATTCCTGATCGGTCATGTTCACAAAATGCACCGCCTTTCACGGCACTAGGATGTGCAGAATCCGGCATTTCATACTGAATTTGAAATAAAAGCCAGAAAGGAAGTATCACGATGGAGAAACAGGAAGGAAAGCTGCCGTTTGCGTCAGATTATATGCACGCAGCGCATCCCGCCATTATGAAACGGCTGGCTGAGACAAACCTGCTGGCTGCGCCGGGCTACGGCACGGATGGCTTTTCCCGGTCCGCACGGGAGCGCCTTCGCTGCGCCTGCCAGACCCCGGAGGCGGAGATTCACTTTCTTGTGGGAGGAACCCAGACCAATGCAGTGATGATCGACGCCTTTCTGCGTCCCTTTCAGGGGGTGGTGGCAGCGCAGAGCGGGCATATCAGCACCCACGAGGCAGGGGCAATCGAGCGGGGCGGACACAAGGTGCTGACACTGCCCCACCGGTTCGGAAAGCTGGACGCAGGGGAGCTGGAGCGCTTTCTGAACGAGTGGGAGCAGGACGAAAACCGCTCGCACATGGTTATGCCGGGCATGGTCTATCTCTCCCAGCCCACGGAGTACGGCACCCTCTACAGCCTTGACGAGCTGGAACGCATCAGCCGGGTGTGCCGAAAGAGGGGGCTTCCCCTCTATGTGGACGGGGCAAGGCTTGCTTATGCGCTGGCCTGCCCGGAAAACGATGTGACGCTTCCGGCGCTGGCGGCGCTGTGCGATGCCTTTTCTATCGGCGGGACGAAGTGCGGCGCCCTGTTCGGGGAGGCGGTGGTGATTCCTCAGAGGGACAGACTGCCCCACCTGTTCACGTTAATCAAGCAGCACGGCGCACTTCTGGCAAAGGGCTGGCTTGCGGGCATCCAGTTCGACACCCTGTTTACGGAGGATCTGTATCTCAGCATCGGAGCACATGCCCTCCGGGAGGCGGAGCGGATCCGCTCTGCCATGGAGCAGCAGGGCTATGCCCTTGCAGTGCCCTCCCCCACAAACCAGCTCTTCCCGGTGCTGGAGGGAGAGCGGCTGGAGCGGCTGACCCAGCGGGTGGAGCTGAGCTTCTGGGAGCGTTTGGGACAGGAGCGGTGCGTATTCCGTCTTGCCACAAGCTGGGCGACCCGGCCGGAGGAGACGGACGCCCTGCTTGCCCTGCTGTGACCGGGCGGCGAACGCCTGACAGGGCAAAAAAGAAATAGGCAATTGACGCAGCCTGTGATATAATATAGGACAGACGACGACGAAAGGGGAGCAGGCTCATGGGACGAAGGACAGGGATTCCGGTTTTACTGCTGCTGATGGCAGCGCTGCTGTGCTCGTGCAGCTTTCACTCCGGGGATGACCTGTATGCGCTGCCCAAGACCAGCGTGGAATATGACAGCCTGCGCAGCTCTATTCAGGTGCTGCTGGACTCCGGCATGGAGTACGCCGCCCCCCTCTCCGGCACCAACACCCAGCAGGTGCAGGACGTGGATTTGGACGGGGACGGGGTCAGCGAAGTGGTGGCCTTCTTTCGCAGCACCACCGGGCTTCAGGTGTCCGTGTTCTGGCAGAATGCCGGGGGCGAGTATGAGGAGATGACCACCATCACCGGTCAGGGCAGCGCCGTGAACTCCGTGGCCTATGCCCAATTGGACGGCACGGAGAATAAGGAGATTGTGCTGACGTGGCAGATTTCCTCCGGCGTGTATGCCATGAGTGCCTACGGCGTGTCACGGGGCAGCAGCGTGGAGCTGCTGGCGCCGAAAAACTACTCCCGCTACTCCATTGTGAATCTGGACGGGGACGGAAAGGACGAGCTGATCCTGCTGCAGCTTGACGCCTCCGACGAGGGGAACAACCGGGCGGAATACTATTGCTGGCAGGACGGCGGCATGGCCAAGCAGGGGGAGGCGCTGCTGAGCAAGGATCTCTCCGTCATTGACCATGTGCGCAGCAGCAGCCTCCGGGACGGAGCCGCCGCACTTTACGTCACCGGCTATGTGGCGGACGGAAGAGAGGGCAATTCCAGCACCCAGCTCACGGACATCCTCACCCTGCGGGACGGGATGCTGGTCAATGTGACGTGGAACGACAGCGCCGCCTCCAGCCTGAGCACCCGCAGAAGGCTGCTGGTGTCCGATCAGGATCTGGACGGAGACGGGGTCTGGGAAATCCCCATACTTTCCAGCCTGTACGAACGGCTGGATGGGGGAGAGGTGGCCATTTCCGACACCTTCTATCTGGTCACTTGGATACAGTTTGACCGCAGCGGCGAGCGATATGTGCAGTGCAGCACCTATTTTAACAGCAGCGACGGCTGGTATCTGGTGATTCCGGAGGAGTGGAACAATCAGGTTGCCCTGGCACGGCGGGACAATACGCTGGGCTCTACCGCCGAGCGGAGCATGGAGTTCTATGCGCTGGAGCCGGCTGACCCCGGTCAGGGCAGCAGTCTGGAGGAGAACAGCGTTCTGGGGCGAAGCGTGCTCACCAATACAAACGCCGGGCTGTTTATGACGATCTATAAAAACACAGGCACAGACCGGGTGCGCCGGACAACGCTGGAGGGGCGCGCCGGGTTGAATATGGATACGGAGGACACCACCTACTGTGTGGAGCTGAAGGAGGACAACCCCTTCGGCTGGACGGTGGACACGGTGCGGGAGAACCTGCATATCATTACGACAAACTGGTCCAACGACTGACCGGCAGGGCATAGGGAGGTTTACAGGATGAGAAAGGTACTTGTTCTGGAGGACGAGGCAAATATCCGCAGCTTTGTGGTAATCAATCTGAAGCGGGCGGGGTATGACACGCTGGAGGCCTCCAGCGGGGAGGAGGCACTGGAGCTGGTGCGCACAAATTCCGACATCCGGGTGGCGCTGCTGGATGTGATGCTGCCCGGCATCGACGGCTTTGAGGTGTGCCGCCGCATCCGTGCGGATAACGCAAAAATCGGCATCATTATGCTCACCGCCCGCACGCAGGAGATGGATAAGGTGACTGGGCTGATGACGGGAGCGGACGACTATGTGACCAAGCCCTTCTCCCCGGCGGAGCTGACGGCGA
>CAJOOV010000096.1 GCA_905236265.1 uncultured Oscillospiraceae bacterium
CACCATCAACTCCGGCAACTCCGGCGGCCCCCTGTTCAACGAGTACGGCGAGGTCATCGGCGTGGTGAACGCAAAGTATTCCTCCAGCATCTACTCCAACACCGCCTCCATTGAGGGCATCGGCTTTGCCATCCCCATCAACGACGCCATGGCCATTCTGGACGACCTGATTACCCACGGCTATATCACCGGAAAGCCCTATCTGGGCATCAGCGTGGCCACCGTGAACTCCATCACCGCCCAGCAGTATTCCAATATGGTGGTGGGCGCCTATGTCCGCAGCGTGGAGGAGGGCTCCTGCTCCGAGAAGGCAGGACTGCAGGTGGGCGACATCATCACTCAGGTGGACAACAAGGACATCACCACCTATGAGGAGCTGATCGACGCCAAGAACACCAAGCGGGCAGGGGATGAGCTCACCCTCACCGTCTACCGGGACAACAGCTATCTCACTCTGGTGGTGACGCTGGACGAAGAGACGCCCGACGACGCAGCCGCCGCCTCCCAGCCCCAGCAGGGCAGCAACGGCTATGGCTACGGCTACAGCAACCCTTATGACTTCTTCAACGATTTCTTCGGCAGCCGGGGCTGGTAAGCCCCGCTGAACGGACGCAAAACAGCTCTTCGGCGCATTCACGCCGAAGAGCTTTTCATAACCCTCTACAATATAGACTTTCTGTCAATCCTCCGTCTCCACCATCACATGATCCGTCCCGTGAAGCTCAAACTCCTCCATATAGGCATCCATGCGCTGGTTCAGCTCCTCCATATTATGCTCGTCAATGGGCACATCGTCCATATCCCGGCGGGCAAGCTCCTCCGCCAGAATGCGGAAAAAAATGGCATCCTCATAGTCCGCTATGGCATCGTGAATGCCGCCGTTGATGTAGTCCGGGCTGGGCAGGGAAAGCGGTCCGATCTGGTAGGTAAGCTCCCCCATGCCCTGCCCCTCCGCCTGGGCGAAGAGGAGATTCTGCACCTGATCGTAGTCATGAAAACGATCCTCACCCCGTGCGGAGTTCAGGATCCAATTCCCGATATATGCCATATCCAGCAGTCTGCGGTACTGCTTCCGGCTCAGCTTCAGCTCCATAGGCTGAACCTCCTTTCAGAGGGACATAGATTGCTGTATAATAGTATATTCTATTTTGGTGGGATGTCAATTGGCACACAATGAGAAAAGTTTTCCTTGTTTTCCTCCCGCCCATGGTCTATAGTATTGCTGTGAAATTATGAGTATCAGTCAAGGAGCGAATCAGCTATGGATAAGCGTCCTATCGGCGTTTTTGATTCCGGGCTAGGCGGTCTGAGCTGCGTCCGGGAGCTGGAGCAGCGGATGCCCGGCGAGTCGATTATCTACTTCGGAGACACCGGGCGGGTGCCCTACGGCAGCCGCAGCCGGGAAATCATCACCCGCTATGCCCGGCAGGATGCCGCCTTTCTGCGCACCTTCGATTTAAAGGCGCTGGTGATTGCCTGCGGCACGGTGAGCACCACTGCCATTGACACGCTGCAGCGGGAGCATGACATCCCGGTGGTGGGCGTGGTAGAGCCGTCGGCAAAGCAGGCGGCGGCGCTGACCAGAAACGGTAGAATCGGACTGATTGCCACAAAGGCCTCCATCGCCACCGGGGCATACGAGCGTGCCATTCACGCCCTCTCCCCCCATGTGACGATCTTCTCCGCCGCCTGCCCCCTGTTTGTGCCGCTGGTGGAAAACGGGCGCACCAGACCGGGGGATATTGTGATTGAGACCGTGGCGGCGGACTATCTCGCCCCTTTGAAACGCTCAGGAGTGGATGTGCTGGTGCTGGGCTGCACCCACTATCCCCTGCTGCGGGAGGTCATCGCCAACTACATGGGGCCGGAGGTGCGGCTGGTGGACTCCGGGGCGGAGGTTGCCCACAGCGTGGGACAGTGGCTGGCAGAGCATGACCGCCTCTCCGATGGGGAGCAGGGGCATTACCGCTGGTTCGTCAGCGACTGTGTACAGGGCTTTCAGGACATGGCCTCCCGTTTTCTCGGCAGGACAGTCACCGAGCCGGTGGAGCTGGTGGACATCGAGCAGTATTAAGGAGTTTGCCATGACAAAAGAGATTATTCTGACCATTTCCGGTGCCCATCAATACCCCAACAGCGGCGACGACCAGATTAACCTTGTCACCGAGGGCGTCATGCGGGAGCTGGGGGACGCTCTGGAGCTGGAATATGAGGAGAGCGAGCTGACGGACATGGAGGGCACCGTCACCAATATCATCATTCAGGGGCCGCAGGTCTCCCTGATGCGCACCGGTGAGGTCTGTTCCCAGATGGTTTTTGAGCAGGGACGGCGGCACCTGTCCGTATACAGCACGCCCTATGGAACTCTGGAAATCGCCGTGGCCACCCAGCGGCTGGAAAACCATCTCACCCTGCAGGGAGGCACGCTGGAGATCGACTACTCTCTGGAGATGGATCACGCACTGGTGGGCTTTGTGGCCTTTCGTCTCAGCGTGCGGGTCAAGGAATGAGAGCTGTCTTTGCCGCCGGGGACGCCCTGCTGCGGCAGGGGGCATGGGCACTGGGGCGCAGGGTTTCCGGCGCTGTCCCCCTGCGTCTGGACGCAGGGCGGGGAGAGCTGGTCTCCGCCCTGCCCCGGAGGCTGGCAAAGGACGGCCAGCCGGAGGCGCTGGCCCAGGCGCTGGCCCAGCGCTGTTCCCCCGCCTTCCCCTTTCAGGCGGTGCGCCCGGCGGGGAGTATGGTGGTGCTGGAGCTGTCCGGGGCGTGGATGGAATCGGTGCTGCGCCGCTGGCGGGACTGCACTCCCCCTGTGCCGCCGCCCCTGTCCGGCGTGCGCCGGTGCAGCC
>CAJOOV010000097.1 GCA_905236265.1 uncultured Oscillospiraceae bacterium
CGCCAACTCCCTTGATTCATTATGCAGCATCATGGCGCTCACCTCTACCTGTGTTAAACCACTGATGTCAACTGTTACTACTGCGTACTTTTTTGATGATTGCCACAAACTATTATAGCATATGTTTTGACCACTTTCCCCGTAAAAATCCTGAATTATTCACGGATATCAGTGAATTTTTTCAAAAACCCCGTTTATCAGCAGTACACACACATAGCAGGGCAGAGACAGCCCCAGAAGCAGCATCATGGGCGCAAAAATCCGGACGTACTGGAGGGCGGCCATCCAGATGCCTACCATAACCACAACCATGGCCAATGTTCTGGGAAAGTAACCGATCATCAGCAGCGCCGCATTTTTCAGTGTACCCGGCAGAGTGTTTTCATACCTGGCCAGAAGAGGGAACGCATATAATGCCACGGCAAGGAGTATCACAGCAAGTGCGCCCACACCGGGGATCAGAATGGGCAGATAGAGCTGCACAATCCTGTAGTCCACATAGAGAAGCCCGGCAGCAATCAGGAAAATGATTCCCAGAAGGGAGCCCTTTTTCAGATTTGACCCAAAGGATTGCAGGAAGGGTTTCAGGATGTATGTCTCCTCCCCCCGCACCATTCGTATCATCCGGTCATACAGCGCTGTGAATGCAGCCCCGGCAGTGAGCACAGGAACGCTGCACAGAACGGTCAGCAGATTCAGCAGCAGCAGGTCTGCCACTACGCTCATGGCCCGCATCAACGGTTGATCCATATCAAATAATCGTTTCATGCTTTTTTCAGCGACCTCTCTTGATCAGGGTAGCCCGGAACAGAATCCCCGCCCCCATCAGGGGCGGGGATTCCAAAACAGACGTTATTATCCTTTGACAGCGCCGGAGGTGACACCTTCCACAATGTATCTCTGCAGGAAGACGTAGAGAATCAGAATGGGCAGCATGGCCAGCAGCAGTGCTGCCATGACCAGACCGATGTCGGTGGAGTATGTACCATAGAAGGCCTGGGTTGCAATGGGGATGGTATACAGCTCCTTCTTGGTCAGCACCAGACTGGGCAGCAGATAGTCGTTCCAGAAGGCCATGGCGTTGATGATCGCCACCGTAGCGATGGTGGGCTTCAACAGCGGGAAGACAATCTTCCAATAGGTCTGCCAGCGGGAGCAGCCGTCGATGGTGGCGGCTTCCTCCAATTCCAGCGGTATGTTGGTCTTAATCGCCCCGTGGAACATGAACATGGCCATGGACACGGAGAAGCCCACATGCATCAGAATCAGGGTCAGCCGGTGGTTCAGCACCCCCAGCGTGCCGCCGTAGACGGACACCAGCGGCACCATCAGCACCTGAAAGGGGATGACCATTGAGGCGATCATCAGCGAGAACATCAGTGTGCAGAACTTCCAACTGGCGTTGCGCACAATCACAAAGGCCGCCATAGACGAGACAATGATGGTGAGCACCGTTGCGCTGACCGTGATAATCATGGAGTTTTTGAACACGGTCACGAAGTTCATTTTCTTCATCGCTTCCGGGAAGTTCTTGGTGGTGAAGCCATGGGAACCTATCAGCGCCAGGGGGTTGGATGTAATATCGCCCTTGGTCTTAAATACGTTAATGACCACCAAGATAAAGGGAAAGATAAAGCAGATAAACAGCAGAAGCAGGATAACCCACATGCAGATGTGGAAGATCTTCTTTTGGCGCATTGCCTTTTCGTTCTCGGTCATTATGCTTCCACCTCCCCTTTCTTTCCGATCATAACCTGTGTTACACCCACCACAGCGCAGACCAGGAAGAGGATCAGCGCCTCAGCCTGACCTAAGCCGTAGTTCTTGTAGGTGAATGCCTGATTGTACACATGCATTGCCGCCAGCACAGAGGAGTTGAAGGGCTCGCCCTTGGTCAAAGACAGGTTTACGTCATAGACCACGAAGCAGCGGGTGATGCTCAGGAAGATGCACTGCACAAAGGAGGAGCGCATCAGAGGAATGGTCACGTTGACCATGGTCTGAGAGGAAGTGCAGCCGTCGATCATGGCAGCCTCCCGCACATCCTTGGGCACGCTCATAAAGCCGGCCACATAGATCAGCATCATGTAGCCTGCGTACTGCCACACAGACACCAGAATCAGGCAGAAAATGGCGCCGTTGGGGGTGGACAGCAGGGAAGGGGCGGTACCGCCGGAGATTGCGTTGGCAATGGCCACAAAAGCGCGGTTGAACACGAACTTCCAAACGTAGCCCAGAACAATGCCGCCAATCAGGTTCGGGACAAAGAATCCGGCACGGAAAAAGTTCTGACCCTTGACGCCGGTGGTGACAAGGAAGGCCAGCGCAAAGGCCACAATGTTGATGAGAATCACCGCAAAGACGGAATAGATCACCGTGCGCCCCATGGCCTGCCAGTATGCGGCATCCTTCATGGCCGCCGCAAAGTTTTCGCCGCCCACAAAGGGCTTGGTTAAGCTGATACCGTCCCAGCTTGTCATCGTCAGGTATAGACCATACAGGAACGGAATAATGACGACACCGAAGAACAGGATGGTTCCCGGTCCGGCAAACATCAGATATTGCTGAATTTTGTAGGATAGCTTTTTTTCATTCATAAAACATCCATTCCATTCTGCCGCTTTGCTGTAAAAAATCAAAAGGGCGCATCCAAGCGACCTGTGTGCGTCCCTTTGAGCAGACAGGCTCAGGTATCAGGGGTATCGGATACCTGAGCCAAAGGGGTTGCTTAGTGAGCGCCGACCTCGGCAGTTGCCCAGTAGGCAGTCACTTCATCAGCGAACTGCTCACGGGTGCTCTCGCCAGCCAGATACTTCTGGAACGCAGCGCCGGTGATGGAATAGTGGTCATCGGGCAGATAGTTGTAGTTGCCAACCAGAGCGCCCTTGTCGGAATAGGCCTTGACAGAAGCGCTCAGAGGATCGGAAACGGGGAGGGTGATGTTGGAGAATGCGGGAACCAGAGCGCACTGGTTGACCACAAAGTCCTGACCTTCCTCATCATAGACCAGCCAGTTCAGGAAGTCCTTGGCGGCCTGAACCTGCTCGGCAGAGGTGTTGTCGGAGGAGTCGATGAAGAAGTACTTGGAGCCGCCGCCCACCATCTTCTCGTTGGTGCCGTCGTTGGAGTCATTGGGAACAGGCATCATGCCCATGTTCTCGGAGTAGTCATAGGCGTTAATCACGGACCAGTCCCAGTTGCCGCCGAACATGAAGGCCAGCTCGCCCTCAGCCAGCTTCTGCTCGGTGACTTCGCGCTCAGCAGAGATGGCTGCATCCTTGGCATAGTTGTTGTTCTTCAGCACATCGAATGTATCCATCATGGCGTTGAATTTGGCGTCTTCGATCAGCTTGATGGAGCCGTCCTTGATGCCGGCAATGAAGGCATCGGGGTCAGCCTGCTGCTCATAGACCTCAGCCAGATAGTGAGCGCCCAGGGACCAGTCTTCCTTCATGACACCGGTGGGAGCAGCCATGCCGCCTGCGATCAGCTGGTCAATCAGGCTCTGGAAGTCCTCAGTGGTCTTGATGGCAGTGGGATCAAAGTCAGCGCCGGTGATGTTCTTGATGGCGTCGGCGTTGTAGATGATGCCGCGGGCCTCGACGCAGACGGGGAAGCCATAGACCTTGCCGTCAATGCTGATGGCCTGAGTGGTGTCCTTCACCCAGTCCTGATCGCTCAGATCCACTGCGTGATCGGCAGCCAGCGCATAAACATCCTTTGCATCGACCATGGAGATGGTGTAGGGCTCATTGGAGGCATAGCGGGTGGACAGGTGGGCTGCTACGGTGTCGCTGGAGTAGTAGACCTCCACGTCTACGCCTTTTTCCAGGCTGTACCTCTCAGCCATTTCTTCCATCTGGCTCTGAATCTCCATCTTGGAGTTGAAGATGGTGATAGCGACCTTGTCGCCGGAAGCAGCAGGTGCGCCTCCTTCGCTGCCGCCGGAACTGCCGGCGTCGCCGGAGCTGCTGCCGCCGCAGGCGGCCAGGGTCAGGATCATGGCAAGCGCCATGACCAGTGCTAATACGCGTCTTTTCATATTTTGTTCCTCTCTTTTTTGATTTATTTTTACTTGTCTGGTCTGTGAACCGAACAAATAAATCCAGTGTATCTGCGCCCTGCGCAGAGGTTCACCGGCTGATTTGCATGACACATCTCAGCCGCGAAGAAAAGGACGCAATGGTCGGAGACAGGTCTGTCGGCAGCCATATCGCCCTTCACCGAAACGCATCCCGCATCCGTTCGGCCACAGCGATATCAATACCAGTTCCTCCGCCATCCACTCTGGGAATGGGCAGCGGATGGTCAGAAGAGCCTTTACCAGATGCGGCGGCGCTGACTGCCTGCTGCATCCGAGTCTACATTTTCTCTTTATTGAACTGGCCTTTATTATATTGAAGCAATTAAAAAAAGTCAATACAGTTTCCACATCTGTCAGTGGCATTGTCCGGCGTGCCATGCTATAATACCTGCATGGCGGGGTTTCGTGTGGCAGCCCATCCCCAGGCCGCCCCCGGGAAAGCTCCCCTTTGCTGGAGGAACTGCCTGTTTTCTCCCGTGTCACCCGCCGACGGTTACAGAAAGGAGTTGCCTGATTATGGCTGCAAGCTGGCTGAACGATGCTGTATTTTATGAGATCTATCCCCAATCCTTCTATGACACCAACGGTGACGGCATCGGCGACTTCAATGGAATCATTGAGAAACTGGACTACATCAAAAGTCTGGGCTGCAATGCCCTATGGATCAACCCCTGCTTTGACTCCCCCTTCAAGGATGCCGGTTATGATGTGAGAGACTATAAAAAAGCGGCTCCCCGTTATGGCTCGAACCATGATCTGTACCGTCTCTTTGGTGAGGCGCACAGGCGGGGGATGCGTGTGCTGCTGGATCTGGTTCCCGGTCACACCTCGGAAGAGCATCCCTGGTTTCTGGAGAGCAAAAAGGCGGAACCCAACGAGTACAGCAATCGCTATATCTGGTCCCATTTCTGCTTTCAGGGCTGCAACGGGCTGAACTATGTAGCCGGAGAAAGCCAGAGGGACGGCGTGTATGTTCTGAACTTCTTCAAGTGCCAGCCTGCGCTGAACTATGGCTTTCTCCATCCGACAGAGGACTGGCAGCTGCCCATGGATCACCCCGACGCACTGGCCACACGGGAGGCCATGAAGGATGTGATGCGGTTCTGGCTGGATCACGGCTGCGACGGGTTCCGGGTGGATATGGCAGCTTCTCTGGTCAAATTCGACGACGAGCAGAAATCCGGAACCAGCGCCATCTGGCGGGATGTGCGCGCCATGCTGGATAAAGAGTATCCTGAGGCAGCCATGGTTGCGGAATGGAGCGAGCCAAGGCTTGCCCTGAACTGTGGGTTTGATATGTGCTTCTGTCTGAACGACCCCCACACCGGGTATTCTGCACTGATGCGGGACTATGACCGCAGACAGCCTGAAAAGCCTGACAACAGCTATTTCAGGAAAGACGGAGAGGGGGACATCAACCGCTTTCTGCGTCCCTATATGGCGGAATATGAGGCAACCAGGCACATGGGACGGATTTCTCTGATTACCTGCAACCATGACACGGTACGTCCCTCCTGGAATCTGGACACCCGGGAGCTGAAGCTGGCCTACGCCTTCCTGTTCACCATGCCCGGCGTTCCCTTCCTGTACTACGGTGATGAGATCGGTATGCGTTATTTGGACCTGCCTACCAAGGAAGGCGGTTACTTCCGAACCGGCTCCCGGACGCCGATGCAGTGGAGCAGTGGGAAAAACCTCGGTTTCTCCACCGGCTGTCAGGATGCCCTTTATCTTCCGGTGGACAGCGGGGCTGACGCACCCACGGTGGCGGCGCAGGAAGAAGACCCGGATTCGCTGCTGCACACCGTGCGGGAATTGCTGGCGCTGCGTCACGCTCAGGCGGATTTGAAGGACAACGCAAATCTGGAAATTGTCCATGCAGAGAAGGGAGATGCCTTTGTTTATCGCCGGGGCAGCCTGCTGCTGGCGGTGAACCCCTCCGGACGGGAAGCATCTGCGCCGGTGGATGCTTCCGGGAAGTCGATGCTGTACGCCATCGGCGGGGGTATGCCGGCAGAAAACAGAGTGGTTTTGAAACCGCAATCCTTCGTCATTTGGAAAGGCTGAGCACATAGTATTTAGCGAAAAACCTCTGCGACGGTTTCTTTCGTACACCGCTGCAGAGGTTTCTTCTGTGTTGCCACAGGGCCTGATTTTCTGCGCTGAAACGATCTCCCACAAACGCCGGAGGTGCCTTCGTGTTTACTGAGAAGGGCAGGGGATGTCATGGGGTGCTGACGCAAAGCTTCTAAAACGAATCGTCCAGCATCTCGCCATATGCTTTCTTGCGTTCTTCATCAAAGGCCGTTTAAGGCCGAAAGTCCAATCACAGTCAGGAAGACGATCTTTTTCCCATTTACCCAACTCCCGGAATCAGCAACGTGGCAAAACCGAAGTAGATCAGCAGCGCCAGCACGTCCACGATAGTGGTGATAAAGGGGGATGCCACCACAGCCGGGTCCAGCCCCACCTTATCCGCCAGCAGGGGCAGGGTGCAGCCCACGGTCTTTGCCGTCACCACAGTGCAGGCAAGGGCAATGCACACCACCAGCGCCACCAGCGGGGTGACGGCGCTGTTGTGAAACAGCATCCCGTCCACCACCAGCAGCTTCACATAGTTGGCGGCGGCCAGCGTCAGCCCGCAGATCACTGCCACCCGGATCTCCTTCCAGATTACCGTGGCAATATCGCTGAAATGAACCTCCTTCAGGGACAGGGAGCGGATCACCGCAACCGAAGCCTGAGAGCCGGCGTTGCCGCCGGTGTCCGTCAGCACCGGGATAAAGGCGCTGAGCACGGCGCAGGCCATCAGGGCGTTTTCAAACCGGGTGATAATCAGGCTGGTAAAGGTGCCGGAGATCATCAGCAGCAGCAGCCACGGGATACGGCTCTTCCACGTCTCGAACACGCCGGTTCTCAGATAGGGCTTGTCCGTGGGGACAATAGCCGCCATCTTCTCAATGTCCTCCGTGGCCTCCGCCTGCATAACGTCCATCACGTCGTCAACGGTGATGATACCCACCAGACGGTTCTCCGTGTCCACCACGGGCATAATGAGAAAGTCGTACTTGCTGAACTTCTGGGCGACGGACTCCTGATCCTCCAGCGTGGTGACAGAGACAATACTGCTGTCCATAATGTCCGCCACCACGTCCTCATAGGCCGCCATCATCAGATCCCGGATGGTGACATAGCCCTTCAGCTTCCGGTCAGGGTCGAGGACGAAGCAGACATTGATGGTCTCCACCTCGGCGGCATTGCGGCGGATGCGCTTGAAGCAGTCCTCCACCGTCATGTCCCCCTTCAGGTCGATAAACTCCGTGGTCATCAGGCTCCCGGCGGAGTCCTCAGGGTATTTCAGGATTTCGTTGATGCTCTTGCGCATTTCCGGGCTGGTGTGGGCAAGGATACGCCGTACCACGTTGGCGGGCATCTCCTCCACAATGTCTACCGCATCATCCAGATACAGCTCGTCCAGCACTTCCTTCAGCTCGGTGTTGGAGAAGCTGCGAATCAGCTCCTCCTGATGCTCCGGGCTCAGCTCCACGAACACCTCTGCGGCGCTCTCCTTGGGCAGCAGGCGGAAGATCAGGGGAATGCCCTCCTCGCTTACGTCCTCCATCACCTGCGCCACGTCCGCCGGCTCCATGGGCAGCAGCAGCCCCCGAAGCTGGGCATACTGTTTTCGCTTCAGCAGATCCTCAATAATATGAACCAGTTTCTCCCGTCTGCTCTCGAAATCAGCCATACTGTCACCCCCTGATGGAAGAATAAAAAAACCCTGATACCTCCGGCATCAGGCGCATACACGTTACGGGAACGCCGACACAGCGCCCCTCCCACCGTTTGAGCTTTAGCATCACAAGGCGGTGAAGTTGCGTTAGATGATACCTTTGGGTTCGATATCAACTGTTCAGACCAACGCATCGTGTCTCCACGACTTTGCGGCAGCAACCCATATCCTTGTGGTAGCCTTACCTACCGGATCAAATTCTCTTTTCCGTCCGAAGCGGCGCCCCGGACACATCTATTATAGTATGCCAATCCGGCGGCATTGTCAACCCTGTTGCACCCTCATTTGAGAAACAGTCTGTAAAATCGGCGCCCGGCAGGAGTGGAGGCGAAAGGGAAACCCCGCCCCGGAAATAATTATCCTGCCCGCCGCCCCGCCGCCCGGCTTTTCCCTTGAACCTTCCGGGGGTATATGGTAAACTGAAATGGAATATAGACAGAGGAAACGGTGATGTCACAATGAGAATGAGACGCAAAAAGAACCTGCTCCCCCGGCTGGAGGCCTGCGGAGCGTACCGGATTCTGCAGCCGGAGACCCTGCGGGGACGCTGGCGCAGCCTGTACCCCCAGGCGGAGCAGCTCTGGGTGGAGATCGGCTGCGGCAAGGGCAGCTTTACCGTGGAGACGGCGAGGCAGAACCCCCATGCGCTGCTCATCGCCATTGAGCGGGTGGCGGATGCCATGGTAATGGCCATGGAGAAGGCAAAGGCGGCGGGGCTGCACAACGTCTTTTTCCTCTGCGCCGACGCATCCACGCTGACGGACATCTTTGCCCCCGGCGAGGCGGACAGGATTTTTCTGAACTTCTCCGACCCGTGGCCCTCCAAGCGCCACTGTCGCAGGCGGCTGACCCATGCCTCCTTCCTGCTGGCCTACCGTCAGGTGCTGGGGGAGGGGGGAGAGATCCACTTCAAGACGGATAACCGCCCCCTGTTTGACTACTCCATGACCCAGTTCCCCGCAGCGGGCTATGCCGTCAGCGAGGTGAACTACGACCTTCACGCCCAAGGCGTTTGGGGCGTGATGACAGACTATGAGGCAAAATTTGCCGCCGAGGGCGTGCCCATCAACCGCTGCGTGGCCACAGTGGGGGCGCTGCCGGAGCCCTTCGTGATGCCGGAGGACATGTCCCTGATTCCCTTCGGGTACGCCGAGGGGACAAAGTACGGGCGCTGAGGGGACAGAGCGTGAATCGCCCCCATGGGCTGCACGGGCGCACACTGTGCGCCCCTATAAATAAAAGGAGTCTCTTATGAACGAAACAACCTGCGCAATGATCGCCCTTGTGGGCAGACCCAATGTGGGCAAATCCACCCTGCTGAATGCACTGGTGGGAGAAAAGGTGGCGATTGTCACCGCCAAGCCCCAGACCACCCGGAACCGGATTACCGGCGTTGTGACCCGTGGCAGCGCCCAGTATATCTTTCTGGACACCCCCGGACTCCACCGTGCCCGTACCCGGCTGGGGGAGTATATGGACAATGTGTCCCGCTCCAGCGTGGCGGATGTGGATGCCGCCGTGCTGGTGGTGGAGCCAATTGCCAGTCCCGGCGAGCCGGAGCGGGAGCTGATGCGCCGCATGGAGCAGATGGGCGTGCCCTCCCTGCTGGTCATCAACAAGGTGGACAAGGTGGAGCGGAAGGAGGAGCTGCTGGCGGTAATCGCCGCCTATGAGCAGGAGCACCACTTCGACCAGATCGCCATGGTCTCCGCAAAGCAGGGGGACGGGGTGGAGAGCCTGTTTGCGCTGTTTGCGCCCTATCAGGTGCCCTCGCCGTGGTATTTCCCCGGCGACGCCTTCACCGACCAGCCGGAGCGGGTGCTGGTGGGAGAGCTGCTGCGTCAGAAGCTGCTCACCTGTCTGGACAAGGAAATTCCCCACGGCACCGCCGTCTCCATCGAGCGCTTCCGGGAGCGGGAGGACGGGGTGATCGACATTGAGGCGGTCATCTACTGCGAAAAGGCCAGCCACAAGGGGATTATCATCGGGAAAAAGGGCGCCATGCTGAAAAAAATCTCCTCCCTTGCCCGGGAGGAGATGGAGGCGCTGCTGGACGCAAAGGTCTTTTTGCAGACATGGGTAAAGGTGAAGGAGCACTGGCGGGACAATCCGGGGCTGATCCGCTCCTTCGGCTTTACGGAGGAGTGAGCCGTGGAGCGCACTCTGCTGAAGCGTGACCTCACCGGCTCGGCGCTGAAACGCCTTGCCATCGTCACCATGCTGCTGGACCACATTGGCGCAACGCTGGCGCTGAGCTGGTACTATGCCGCCCCTGACCGGCTGCGCTATGAGCTTTACGCCACGCTGCGCAGTGTGGGGCGCATCGCCTTTCCCATATTCTGTTTTCTGCTGGTGGAGGGCTTTGCCCACACCCGCAGCCGGGCAAAATACGCCGCCCGGCTGGGGCTGTTCGCCCTTTTGGCGGAGGTTCCCTTTGACATGGCCTTTCACAAGCCGGAAAACGGCCTTCTGGAGACGGGGAGCCAGAACGTGTTTTTCACCCTGTTTCTGGGGCTTGCGGCGCTGTGTTTGTGGGACGAGCTGGCAAAGCATCTGCCCCAGCGCTGGGGCACTGCCGCCCTGCTCCCGGCGGCGGTTCCCTTCTATCTGGCCGCAGAGTGGCTGCACACGGACTATTCCGGCTTCGGCGTGCTGCTCATTGCGGCCATCGGGGCAGGCCGAGGTCTGCCGGGGCGGGAGGCCGCCCCGCAGGGACGCTGGGCGCAGTTTGCGCTGGGCTCCCTTGCGGTTTTATATTACTGCGTCAGCCGCAGCAACTGGATTGAGATTTACGCCGTGGCGGGGCTGCTTTTGTGCCTGCGCTATAACGGCCAGCGGGGCGGGGGAGGAAAATGGTTCTTCTACTGCTTCTATCCCCTCCACCTGCTGGCGCTGGCGCTGCTGAACCGGATGCTGTTTTGATTTTCCAGTGTAATTCCCCCCGCAGGCGTACATATTACGGCTATGGAGGATGGGCTATGGACAGGGAAGAGAGCTGGAAGCTGTTTTTTGCCACCGGCCTGCCGGAAGCGTACACCTACCTGAAGGCAAGGGAGCGCTCGCCGGAGCGGCGGCGGGAGGAATCCCCCGGCGGTACGCCCCGCCGGGGCTGAGGAGAGGTACATCATGCACGTCACCACCCATGCCCTTGTCCTGCGGGAGGCGGACTACAGGGAATCGGACAAAATACTCACCCTGCTCACGCCCGGACAGGGAAAGATCACCGCTCAGGCACGGGGCTGCCGGAAACGGGGCAACGGACTCTCCGCCGCCTGCCAGATGCTGGTCTGGTCGGAGATGACCCTGTCGGAATACCGGGGGCGCTGGACGGTGACGGAGGCATCGGTGGAGCTGGAATTTCGCCGGATGCGCCGGGAGCTGGAGCTGCTCACGCTGGGCACCTATTTCGCTCAGGTGGTCAGCGCCGTGGTGCAGGAGGACAGCCTCCCGGAGGAGCTGCTGCCCCTGCTGCTGAACTGCCTGTACGCCCTTGACTGCACGGAGAAGCCCCCGGCGCAGGTGAAGGCCGCCTTCGAGCTGCGCAGCATGGCGCTGGCGGGGTTCGCCCCCATGCTGGAGGGCTGCCCCGTGTGCGGGAGCAATCCTCCCCGCTATCCCCAGCTGAACCTGACCCAGGGAGTGCTCCACTGCCGGGACTGCGCCGGCGGGGCAGGAGAGGGCATTTCCCTGCCTGTGTCGCCGGGGGTGCTCTCCGCCATGGAGCATATCATCAACTGCCCCGGACGGCGGCTGCTCTCCTTCCGTCTGGACGAGATGGGAATGGGGGAGCTGGGGCAGATCTGCGAGGCGTATCTCCTCACCCAGACGGAGCGGGGATACAGTGCGCTGGACTACTGGAAGGGGCTGCAGGCAGACCGGATATGACCTGCGCCCTTTATGACTGAGGAAGGAATTATGATAACCCAACGATTTGAAAAATCCATACGAACCCTTGAGCTGCCCCGTGTGCTGGAGCTGCTGGCAAAGGAGGCGGTGAGCCGTCAGGCCAAGGAGGATGCCCTTGCCCTGCGCCCTGCCACGGCCATAGAGGACGTGCGCCGGCTGCAGGAGGAGACTGCCGCCGCCGTGGCCATGTCGGATGTGGGCAGCGCCCCCGGTTTTGCAGACCTGCGCCCGGTGGAGGAGGCCATGCAGCGGGCAGCGCTGGGCGGGGCATTGAACCCCAAGGAGCTGCTGGACATCGCCCGTGTGCTGCGCTGCGCCAGAGAGACCCAGTCCTGCCAGAGCGCACAGGAGGAGGCGGACTGCCTCACCCCCCTGTTTCGCTCCCTGCGGGCGAACAAGTATCTGGAGGACAAAATTTTCGGGGCGATTCTCTCCGAGGAGGAGATTGCGGACAACGCCTCAAGCGAGCTTGCGGACATCCGCCGGAAAATCCGCCTGTCCTCCGGCAAGGCACGGGAGGTGCTGCAGCACCTGATCGCCTCCCCCGCCGCCAAATACCTGCAGGAGCCGATCATCACCATCCGCTCCAACCGCTTCGTGGTGCCGGTGAAGGCGGAGTTCAAAAGCAGTGTCCCCGGACTGGTTCACGACATCTCCGCCTCCGGCTCCACCCTGTTTGTAGAGCCCATGGGGGCGGTGAAGGCCAATAACGAGCTGCGGGAGCTGTATGCCAGAGAGGAGAAGGAGATTGCCCGCATCCTCGCCCAGCTCACCAACGAGGCCGCCGCCCACCGGGAGGATTTGCTCAGCGACTACGCCCTGCTGGTGGCGCTGGATCTCATTTTCGCAAGGGCGAAGCTGGCCTACCGGATGCACGCCATGCGCCCCCGCCTCAGCGAGGACCACAGCCTGAACCTGATTCACGCCCGCCATCCCCTGCTGGACGCCAAAACCGCCGTGCCCATTGACGTACATCTGGGGCAGAAATTCGACACGCTGGTGATTACCGGCCCCAACACCGGAGGCAAGACGGTGACGCTGAAGACCATCGGCCTTCTGGTGCTCATGGCGCAGTGCGGCCTGCAGCTCCCCGTCTCCGACGGCAGCGTGTGCCCCGTGTTTGACCGGGTGCTGGCAGACATCGGGGACGAGCAGTCCATTGAGCAGTCCCTGTCCACCTTCTCCTCCCATATCACCAATATCGTGGGCTTTTTGGAGGAGACGGACGAGAAC